>JAHITE010000040.1 GCA_018817585.1 Candidatus Omnitrophota bacterium | reverse complement strand
TTTAAAAATTTTCTTTATTTTTTTATCCAATATATCTGTTAGTCTACGTTCCTCATCCGACAGGATCAGATCTTGTTTTTTAAAAACAGCCAGACGATGATCCTGAGAATAGTCCAAAGTTCCTTGAGGGCAAACATTCTTCATATCTTCATTAAACAAACATTTTCCCATATCAACCGTTAGCTTTGGCGCAAACCTTACCGCGCCTAATGGGTCTTTCTCTCTATTTCCAGAAACCTGGATTAAGTTTTTCGCGATAATCGGCTTGCCGCGAAAACGTTTAGGAAAAACCGGAATTTTTTTCGGATAAGCTAATGTCCTGTATCCCTGTTTAAACCGATTGACAATTATATCCCACATAAATTAATTTCTCCTTAAAGATCATGCCCGGCATAAGACAAATTAAAACTTTTATTACACAGCGGAAAATCCGAAATCTGCGCTTGTCTTACCGCCAGAGCAAGTCCGGGCCAATTATTAAAAGAAGGATCTTTAATTTTATAACGCGCCAGCCGCGAAGCAGCATCAGTTATCGCCACATGAACAATTTCTCCCCGCCAACCTTCAGTCATTGCTAAAGCCATATGATTCGGCTTTAAGCTGTTTGTTTTAAGCTGTAAATCTCCTTCAGGAATATGATTCAAAACATCTAAGATAAATTCTATTGATCTTTGCGATTCAATCCAGCGGATAAACCCTCGGGCATAAACATCTCCGGAATTAACTGTGGAAATCGGGATATGGTTAAACCTGTACATGCCAAAAGCATAATTTGTCCGCGTATCACAGACACATCCGGAAGCGCGCGCTGCCGGGCCGACCAGTCCTAATTCTTTAGCTATCTTATTAGTGACAATACCAGTTCCTTCAAATCTGGAAAGCACAGACGGCTTCATAAATAAAAGCCGGGAAATATTTTTCAAATCTTTCTGCGCGACTAATAAACGTTTTTGAAAATCTTTTATCATTTCATTATCTATATCAAATAAAACCCCGCCAACACGGCACAAACTCCGGCCAAAACGGCTGCCGCAGAGTTCCATTGATAAATTTAAAAACTCGCCTCTTAGTCTGCCAAAATAGGCTGCTGTGGGTAAAAAGCCGATATCCTTGCTCAATGCGCCTAAATCCCCGGTATGGTTAGCCAGCCTTTCCAGCTCAAGGCCGATGGCCCGGATCACTTGCGCTTGCGGCGAGATTTCACAGCCGCTTAATGATTCAATAAGATTACAATAAGCGCTTGTGTGCCCAATTACCGTGTCTCCGGAAATAGACTCGACAATCTGCACAGCTCTATCAGCAGAAACATCCTTCATCAATTTTTCAATACCACGATGCTGATAACCAAGCTGAATTTCTAAATTAAAAATTATTTCTCCATGGCATTGAAAGCGAAAATGCCCGGGTTCAATCACTCCGGCATGCACCGGACCAACCGCAACCTCATGCGCTTCTTCTCCCTTAATTTGATAAAAAGGATATACCCCTGGAATAGGCCTTGTAGCTATTTCCGGCCAAATATCCGGAACATTCCGATAATTTTTATGATACCGCAAAGGTTTAAGCCAGGGATGGCCAATCGGAGTAAGCGCGAACTGCTCAGCAATCTCTCTTTCAAACAACTGCGCCTGGGGTAAATCCACAGTAAGAGACTGAAAACAGGCTTTGGCAACAGAAACTCTCATCGAAAAAATTGCTATTTTGCCCTCATTATCTTTTCCGAGCATAGCGAAGATTCTTATATACTCGCTGTCCTCCTGATAAGCAAAAAGATTAACCAAACGCGACCCAAGAGAACAGTCCTTTAATATTTTTTCTTGAAAACATTGCTCAGCCAATAAAGGAACAGCGCTGATTGCCCAGGACTGCCCGTTTCTTACATATAATTCCTGAAATCCCTGCTTTTCCACTTAGTTTACTCCTAAAAGAGCTGTTCCTTTATCAATTAAACTGTACAAAGAATCCGGAATAAAAATCCCGGTAAAAACTAAAACCATGGCTAAAATAATTAAAGGCATAATCATAAAAATATTTTCTTTTTTAATTTCCTGCGGCAGATTATTATCCTCTGGTTTTCCAAAAGCCATTTCTAAAATAATTTTAGAATAGCCGAAAAAAATAATTGCTAAAAATATAACATAAAACCATATAACCAAATAGTGCTGGGCCGCAATCGCTTGTTTTAAAATCAACAATTCACTATAAAACATGCCAAAAGGCGGAAATCCGCTGATCACAAAAAGCCCGAGGACTAAAAATGTTCCGGTTAGCGGAAAGCGATGAATAACCCCCTGAATATTCGCGACTTTTCTCATGCGATAATACTGATAAATATTTCCGGAAACCAAAAACAGCAGGCCTTTGGCAAAAGCATTATTAATCGCGTGAAACAAACTTGCCCAAATAGCCCCCCCGCCTAAACCTAAACCCAAAACTAGAATTCCCATATGTTCGACACTGGAATAACCCAGCATCCGGTTAAAATCTTTTTGCTTGGTAATAAAAATCGCCGCGATTGCTAATGACAAAATCCCCATCAGGATAAATATCGGCGAGACAAATTCCTGTAAATGGGCGTGAAAACAAATCTGGGCAACGCGGAAAACCGCGAGAAAAACACAGCCGGTCAAACCACCAGACATAAGCGCTCCGATCGGCGCCGGCGCTTCCCCATAGGTATCGGGTTTCCAGGTATGCATGGGAGCTAATCCCATTTTTGTGCCATACCCTACCAAAAGAAAAATCACGCTTAACTTCAGCCAGGATGGAGAAAGTAAAGCCGCGTTATTCAAAATATCATCTAAAAATAAAGTTTTAAGCGATATCGCGGATATGGCTAAAAAAAGCGTGCCCAATAAACCCAGGGCAATCCCAAAAGATGAAATCAATAAGTATTTCCATGTGGCCTCAATACTTTGGGGAGTTTTAAAATAATTAATCAACGGCGCGCTTAATAAAGTTGTTGAGGCAACCGCAATCCACAATAAGCCCAGATGCCGGCACATGGTAACCAAAGTCATCGCCGCCAGCAGGGATAATAAACAGCCGATAAAGATCCAATTATCCTGTCCTTTTTTCTCGCTAAGATATCCAATTTGGTAAATTGAAACCACAAAAAATAAAATACTTATAATCGTAAGTACTATTTGGCTTATCGCGTCTAAACCTAAAAAACGATTAAACGAAACATATTGAAAGCCGCGCCAGAAACTGAGGGTTACCAGCAAATGAATCAAAATCGTTAAAAAACAAAGCAATTTTATCAGCTTATCCTGCTTTAGGATAAACACAATTACTGTGATTAAAAGCGGTAATCCGACTAATAAAAATAAACCCATGATCTTAATCCCTTAAATTAGTTAAATTAATCGTACTCGCGCTGCCAAATTCCTGATTAATATTATTAACCACAATGCCCATAACCAAAGCTCCGACAAAAATATCTAATAATATCCCGATCTCCACTAGCAGCGGTGTCTTTTCCAATAATAAAAGCGCGAACAGAAAAATCCCATTTTCCATAACCAGATAACCAATCACCTGGGTTATCGCTTTAAACCGGCTGACCAAAAGCAGGAATCCGATGATTACAATGGAAAAGGCGGACGGAACCAGTAAATATGATGTGCTCTTATCCGGTAAATCCAATTTTGAAGAAATTAAAAAAGCAATTGCCATAAGCAAACCACACAAAATCAGTGTCTTACCATAACCAATCAAAGGATATACTTCCCAGCGCATAGATACATGGCGGATTGCCCAAAACAGCAGAGTGGGCATAAACACAACTTTTAAGAGAATCGTTACTATGGTGATAATCCCCGCGTGCAGTCCTGGCTGGATCAATAAAGGCGTAATACTTAATAATAAAGACTGCAGGGCAAACAGCTGAATCATTGAACCCAAGCGATTATTTCCTAAAATCAGGATACCTAAAAAAATAATTAAAATTAATACCAGTTCCAGCCACATAATGCTCATACCCCTTTAATTAAAATAATCAGTAATCCGACTAAAGCTAAAACAAACGCTCCGATAATCAGCTCCGGAATACGATTTAAGCGCAAGCGGGCGATGCAGGACTCGACTATGCCGACAATAATTGCTAAGCCAATCATCCCCACGCCAAATACCACTGTCTGGAGAATCGCTGATAAATTATGAAACGGAATTAAAATATTTACAAATAAACTGCCTAAAACAAAGAACTTCATCATACTAGCGTATGAAACACAGGCTAAATCCCAACCGCTGTGATCTAAAAACATCACCTCATGAATCATGGTTAATTCTAAATGGGTTGTTGGATCATCAATCGGAATCCGCGCGCTCTCTACTAATAAAACCAGAAAATAACTCAATCCGACTAAAAGCAGCACCGGACCGAATAAGGGCCAAGAGGACAATATTGTGCCGCCGACCATTTCCGACAAAATCAGCTGTTTTGATAATATCGCCAAAATAATAAAATCTAAAGCTAAGACAATTTCCGCTAAACAGGAAAATGTCGCTTCACGGCTGGCGCCCATGCCTTCAAAACTCGAACCAGTATCTAATGCCCCGATAATTATAAAGTATCGAGATAATCCGGAAATATAGATAAACAGAATAAAATCACCCCAAAAATAAACCGGCGCTTTAAGTCCGCCAAACGGAATCAATAGAGAGGAAACTAAAATTGTTGCCAAATAAACAAGCGGCGCGACTTGAAAAATCCAGGTTGTTGTTGTGCTGTAAACATTGCCCTTTTTAAAGAATTTGATAATATCATAATACGGCTGAAATAATGGGGCTCCCCAGCGTCCGGCAAAAAGCGCCTTGGTCTTTCCAATAATCCCAAAAAGCAAAGGAGCTAAAACCAGCATAACCGTTAAATGTAATAAAATCTGAATTCCCATTTTCTTATTCCTTTAAACAATTTTCCAGATAAGCAATAGCAAAAGAAACGCGATAATATACAGCAAGTACAATTGGACAAAACCAACTTGAATAATTTTTAATTTAGATGCCAAAAACTGAATTCCCTGAAAAATCGGTTTAAAAATAAACTCCTCCGAAACCTCAACAACATGCGCTGAGATTCTCTCTTCTTTCGGAAAATAGCCGCTGGGCTTATTGCCCTTGACCGTAAACCCCAGTATATTGCGGAAAATCCGTAAAATCGGCTCGGCAAACGATGATGCAGTATACTGCATCCGGCTGGTAGGCAAAGAGTAGCCGCAGCCCCAGGTTTGCGCTTTTTTTGTGCAAGAAAAATTCATTGAGATTTTTTTTAACAAACCCAGGATCACGATTGTTAGAATTAAAAGCGCTAAAACAAATCCCATGGTTATTAGCGGAGAAATAATCGCGCTCTGTTTTATCGGTGAAAGATTTACCGCGGAAACCACTGAAGCCGCTCTCAGAACAAAGCTAACCATTGTTTTGGGAAAAAGCCCGATCCAGAGACAAATGCCGCCTAAAACAATCATCGGTGCGATAAATAAAGAATTTTCCTTAAGTTGTTTATTATCCAAACAACGGCTATTGCCTAAAAATATCGCGCCAAAAGCTTTGGCAAAACAAGCGATGGCCAAGCCCCCGATTAAAGACAAAGCAATAATCGCCAAGCTACAAAAAACAATTGCGTTTATTTTAAACTGAAACATATTTTCAAATAAAGCCCGGTAAACAAGCCACTCGCTGATAAACCCATTAAACAAAGGCAAGCCGCAGATTGATACAGCTCCAATCAAAAACAAATGCCCGGTCCAGGGAAGATATTTTAAAAGCCCCCCGAGTTTATCCATTTCTCCAGTATGCGTTGCTTTGATCACTGATCCGGCACTTAAAAATAAAAGACCTTTAAATACCGCGTGATTAAACACATGCAAGAGCGCGCCGGCATAACCAAGCAAAGCCACCATTTCATTTTGATTGATCTGTCCCCACAAACCAATGCCCAGGCCTAAAGTTATAATCCCGATATTTTCAATGCTGTGATAAGCCAGCAGCTTTTTAATTTCATGCTGGCCTAAGGCGTAAAGCACTCCGCCGACTCCGGAAATCATCCCGATGAAAAGCAATAAAACCGCGCACCATTGGGGAAAGTCTTTAATGATTAAAATAATCCGCAGCAAACCGTAAATCCCGATTTTGATAATCACTCCGGACAAAATCGCCGATACATGACTCGGCGCAACGGGATGCGCGTGCGGCAGCCAGATATGCATCGGCATAAATCCGGTTTTAACCCCAAAACCGAGAATCGCTAAAACAAAAATCAAACCAGCCAGAGGTAAAGAAAAAGGCGTAAGCAGCATCTGATCAAAGTTCATTGACCCAGCCTGCCCACCAGATAAAACAGTATTGTGCTGCATCAACAGAAACATAATAAACAAACAAAATGTTCCGGTATGCGCGGCAATTAAATAAAGGTATCCGGCTTTTCTAACTACTTTCTGCTGATCATAAAATATAATCATAAAATAAGCGCAGACTGTTACCATCTCCCAGGCGATTAAAAACAAAACCGCGTTCTTTGCCGTAACCAGGATCAGGAGAAAAACCAAGCATAAATTGTAAATCGAGTAATGCGCGTTCAGATTCTTTTTTTCACAATCTTGCAGATAAAAATATCCGTATATCCCGGACATAAGAAATAAAACACTGATTGTAAATACAAAAAACGCGCTTAAAGCGTCCAAGCCCAGATAAAATTCCCCGATGGGCATACGCAAAGCCGCGTGATAATCCAAAGAAGTCTGATTCACTAAAACCTTAATCGCGGAGATTATTGCCAAAACAGATCCAACAATCAATGAGCATAAAAAAATACCAGACGTGATTTTTTTTAATCTCGCGCTAAACAGCATTAAAAAAACAGAAAACACTAAAAACGCTAAACTATATAAAAAAAAGTTCATGCCTTATCTTCCTCACTTTGCTGCTCATTTTGAAAATAGGCTATCTTTGACTCAAGAACTCTGATTTCCGCTAAAATCTGTTCGCAAGATGCTTTGGCGTGTAAAAATTCCTGGAGTTTTGGATTTTGGAGACAAAAAGCCAGGCGGCTCAATATTGCCAAATGCTGCGGAACAGACGGGCTTAAAAGCACAAAAAGAATAAAAACCGGTTTAGCGTCTAAAGCTTTAAAATCCACTGGTTTATTTAAAAAACACAAAGATATCGAAGGCTGCTCAATATTCAAAACAACCGGATTGCGCACATGCGGAATGGCAATACCATTGCCCAGGCCGGTTGACATCATTTTTTCCCGGGAAATCAGCATCTGCAAAAGAGATTTTTTATTCAGCTCCTTGGGTAAAGATAAAACATCAACAATGGATTTTAATACTGTTTCCCGGGTATCACCTGGGATATCATAATGAATCTGCCCGTTTTTTATTGCTTGATACAGCATTGTGGGGTGCTGGTTATAGCTATCCCCGAAGGCTAAAGCTTCCTGAGTTAAATTGATTTTTTGCTCAAGCGCCCAATCAAGGATTTCAATATAATTAAAACTATATTGATCATTTGCCTTCATAAACGGCATATTTTTCTTCCCGATCCAGGTTTGAATGGTTTGCTCGGAAACTTGAAATATTTTAACAATGTCACGTAATAACAGATCCATGGTAAAGCCCCTTTTGCAAATAGCATTTATTCATAAATATAACAAATCCGCCAAGTATAATCAATAACAATCCCCTACAGCGTCGCTTTTTGAGCACTATTCTTGATTTTAACATTTAATCAGACTTAAAAGGCCATCGAGAATTGTCAAGGGATGCGGCGGACATCCCGGAATATACAGATCAACCGGAATAAGCGCGTCAATCCCATTATTCGCCTCAGGGTGATCAATATAAGCTCCGCCGGATATAGCGCACGCGCCCACGGCAATAACCAGCTTAGGCGAGGGTATTGCCTTATAGGTTTTTTCCAAAGCCAGCTGCATGTTTTTTGTAACCGGACCGGTTAGCACAATCCCATCCGCGTGGCGCGGAGAAGCAACAAACTGGATGCCAAAACGCGCCAGATCAAAACCCGGAGTATTTAAAACATTAATATCCAGTTCACAGGCATTGCAACCGCCGGCACTAACTTGGCGCAGTTTCAAAGACCGTCCAAAAATATTGTTTATTTTTTTCTTTATCCTTTGTTCAGCCATATCAGGCTGATTGCTTAAAACCAGGCTTTTTCTTTCGCTTCGCGCTAATCGATACTCTTTGCTAAAAACAATTGCCTTATTTTGACTGATTTTTTGACATTCTCCGCAAAACAGACATTTCCCTAAATCCAGGGAAAAATTTGCTTCACTTCCCGCGATAGCTTTGGTAGGACAAACTTGTTTACACTGCTGAAAATCAGCTGGCGACAGATTCGCGGAAAGATAAGGCCTGCCTAAAAACCTGTTTGGCAAAGCATCAGCTTTAACTGGAAAAGGCATTGTTCTATAGCCTTGTTTTAATCTCGCATATAATGTTTTTATCATCTTAATCCTAACTTTTTTTATAAATCATGTCCGCAATAAGACAAACTAAAGCTTTTATTGCAAATCGGAAAATCAGAAATCTCTTCGCCTCTAAGCGCTATGGCCAAGCCCAGCCAATTATGAAATGACGGATCAACAATTTTATATTGCCTGATATTTCCGTTTATATCCGTTATAACAACATGACAAATCTCTCCCCGCCAGCCTTCGACTAATGAGACCGCGATATTTTTTGGTTTCAGCAATGGCACGGCAGCCATAATCTCACCCTCAGGCAGCTTATTCAATTGATCAAGAATAAATTTTACTGACCTTTGGATTTCCAGCCACCGAACAAATGCCCGGGCAAAAACATCTCCTGAAGAATGGGTTGATATCGGTATCTGCGAAAATTTAAATATACCTGTGGGAAAATCAAACCGGATATCCTGTTCAATGCCGCAGGCTCGAGCGCTTATCCCGACCAAACCTAAATCCAAAGCTGTTTTTTGGCTTAAACTGCCCGTATCGTCAAATCTATCTGCAACCAAAGAAGAATCCCATAATAAAGAAACCGCATTGCTCACATCCTCAAATGTCTTGATCAAACGCTGCTTTGCTTCATTAATCATGCTGTCTGTTAAATCAAACCTTACCCCGCCAGGCCTAAGCATATTCCGGCCAAAGCGATTGCCGCAGATAAAAGCCGTCAAGTTAAGAAAATCGCCTCTTAACCGTCCGCAATATGCCGCTGTGGGCAAATAGCCGACGTCATTAGCCAAAGCACCGAGATCACCAGTATGATTAGCTAAGCGCTCTAATTCCAGCATAACCGCGCGCAGAGCAGAGGCTCTTAAAGGAACAGCGCAATCAGCTAAACCTTCGATTGCCTGGCAATATGCCAGAGCATGTCCGATTGTCGTATCTCCGGCCGCGGTTTCCATGTAATGAATCGTGCGTTTATCCGGGCCATTAATCAAGGCTTTTTCAATCCCGCGATGCTGATAGCCCAAAGAAATTTCCAAATGAAATACCTCTTCACCATGACATTGAAACCGAAAATGTCCGGGTTCAATTATTCCGGCATGCACCGGGCCAACCGCGACTTCATGAATCTCTTCGCCCTTGATCTTGAAAAAATCCGAAACCAAGGGAATGTTTTCCTTACCTGGAAAATTATCTAAATTGTTGTTCAAAGTCTGCTGAGGACGAATTGGCTTAAGCCAGGGATGGCCCTTCGGACAAACTCCCCATTGCTCAAAAATTTCCCGTTCAAACCGATTAACCTGAGGTATCTGTAAAGTCAAAGAATCATAAGCATCTTTAACAATTGTGGAAAAAGCGGTTAAATACCCTTGTTTGTCATAAGCCAGAATCATCATCAAGCGAATTGATTTATTTTCATCCAGACAGCCAAAAAAAGAAACAACTCTTGCTCCTTTTTGAATTTGGTTTATGGACATATCCCGAAACTCCGTAAAAGACATTTCCGGAATATCCGCTAATAACCTGGCCTGACAATTATGCATTTTTAAAATCCGCCCAGGCATTATAAGCCTCCTAATTCTTTTGCCGCTATGGCTAAGGCCTTAGATAGCCAAGCCGGAAAATAAACTCCCAGGCTAATTGCTAATCCAAAGAATAGCGCTGACGGAACCAGGCTTAAAAAAGCATTACCACGATTATGCTTATTTAAATCCCCCTGCCCAACGATTTTAATCGCTGGGCCCTGAGTCATGGAAATAAATATCCGCGCCATACCGATAAAAACAATTGCTAAAGCCGCGAGAAAAATAAAAGTCATCCCATAATGCTTTTGCAATAAAGCCTGTTTTAAAATAATAAATTTAGCAAAAAATATTCCCGATGGAGGCGTCCCGGTTATTATTAAAAATCCCACTAGCCAAAGAACGCCGGACCACTGCATTTCCCCTCTGATCAGGCCTTGAATTTCGCCTATTTTTTTTGTTTTGAAATAGGATAAGATATTCCCGGCAATAAAAAACAACCCAGCTTTAGTTAAAGAATGTCCGATCATATTAACCATTGAGCCAAACACAGCACTGCCGCCTAGACCAATGCCCAAAGTTATTATTCCCATATGTTCGACACTGGAATAAGCAAGCATTCTTTTATAATCCGGCTGTTTTAAAATAAATACCGCGGCAAAGACAATCGATAAAAGGCCAAAGAACATAAATAGCTCCTGGCAATATGCCTGAAGCCCTGCGGCAATGCAAATTTGATACACGCGGAGAATCCCGAGAAAAGCGCAATTGAGCAATGCTCCGGAAAGCAGCGCGGAAACAACTGAAGGCGCTTCACTATGCGCGTCCGGCAGCCAAGTGTGAAACGGCGCGATACCCATTTTTGTACCGTAACCGACAAATAAAAGAAGAAATGCTGCTTTTAGCCAGGGAATATTCATCCCAGCAGCGTGCGCGATCATTTTGCCTAAAAGCAAGTCTGAATGATTATTATTAGCAACCGCCAGGAAAAAAATACCAAGCAGAGCCATGGCAATCCCCACAGAACAAATTAAAAGATATTTCCAAGTTGCTTCCAAAGAACGTTTAGTTCGATGAAAATAGATTAAAGGCGCGCTGGCCAAAGTGGTTGCTTCTACGCCAACCCATAATACTGCCAAATGCTGGCTGGCAATAACAATTGTCATGGTTGTCAGAAACAATAAAAAACATCCGCTAAAAACCGCCTCCCTGGAGAAAATTTGCGGCTTTTCCGCTTCATCCAGATGCTCCAGGCTTTCATCAGCTAAATACCTGACTGCGTAAACCGAAGCTCCGAAAAACAAGATACTGGTAATAGTTAAAAATATAATGCTCACATTATCAAACATAAACCATCCGGCTAAAGCCGGATTTGACCTTTTAAGCCAAGTCAAACAGGTTAAAGCCAGATGCGCTCCGGAGCAAACAACAATCAAATTACGGCGGACAAAATCATTGCGGATAAGAAATAAAGCCAGACCACTGAATAAAGGAATTATTATTAATAATATATTAATCATCTTATATGTCCTGCTTTGATATTATTGAATCTTTAAGCTCTGATAATTTTTGAGTATCAATATGGTCAAACTCCCGGCTTATATGAAATATGGCAATACCCATAACAAACACTGCCACAAAAATATCCAGCAAAATCGCTAACTCCACCAATAAGGACTGTTCACTTAAGAAAGCCGCGCCAAAAAGATAAATCCCGTTTTCCAGTAAAAGATAACCAATAACCTGAGTGATTGCTTTCATTCGGCTGACAATTATAAATGCTCCGGTAAAAAATGTGGCGAAAGAAACCGGGGCAGCCAAATGGGAAACAAGCGGTTTGGTGTACACTAACCGCGTACTTAACCAAAAAGACAGCGCGAAGATCATTACCCCGATCAGCAAAGAAAGCGGATATCCGCCAACCGGCTCAACTTCTTTTTTAATATTAGCTTCCTGTACCGCTCGGAACAATAACCAGGGAAATACAAATCCTTTTAAAATAATACTCAGCGAGGCGGAAATAACCATCCCGGGTAAAATTAAATGAAAATCATTTAGCAACGGCATGCATCCAATCAAAATGCCCTGACCGGCAACTATCCTAATACAGGTGCGAATCCGGCTTGACGAAAGCATCATCAGATTCATCAGTAAAACAATAATAACAACAAAATCACCTAAGTTATTCATTCATTACCTCATGGAAATTATTAACGCTACAATCGCTAATGCCAAAGCGACAATTAAAAAATGCGGAACTTTTAATAAGCGCAGCCTGGCCAGAGTAGATTCAACAATGCCGACAATAACCGCGAGCAAAATCATGCCTAAGATAAAAACCACGCTGGCAGTCACTTGTCCGCAGGAATATCCTTTTAAAAATATCCCGACCAGCAATGTTCCGAAAAGCCAAAATTTAATCCCTGCCGAGTACATAATATAGGCAAAATCAACCCCGCCATGATCCAGTACCATAACTTCATGAATCATGGTTAACTCTAAATGCGTATTCGGATCATCTACCGGAATCCGCGAATTCTCAGCTAAAAAAACAATGAACAGCGCGCCTAAAACCAAAATAATTAAAGGATCATATGTTACCCAGGAAGACATTCGGGCATTGGAGAATATCCCGGATAAGGAACTCTGTCCGGTTATCCGGGTTAAAACCGCTAAACTTAAAAATAAAGCCGGCTCAACAAACATGGCAAACTGAACTTCCCGGCTAGCTCCCATGCCTTCAAAACTTGAACCAGTATCCAGCGCCGCAAGCACAGTAAAAAAACGCGCCAAGCCTAACAAATAAATAAATAAAACAATATCGCCGTCAAAAGAAATAAGCGCCGGCTGTCCGGCAAAAGGAATCAATAATAAAGCGGTTAACACAGCGCTTAAACTAACAATCGGGCCGGCAATAAAAAACTTGCTGGTTGTCGTACTGTATACCGCCCCCTTTCGCAGTAATTTAAAAATATCATAATACAGCTGGAGTAAAGGGCTGCCTTTTCTTCCGGCAAAAAAAGCTTTTGTCCGGTTAATCACGCCAAACAAAAATGGCGAAAGGATTAAAATTAAAATAAACTGGGCGATCTTTAAATACATTGCTATAATTTCCAAATAAACAGGGCTAAAAGCGTAAATAGAATATATAAAATATAAATCTGCAGCTGTCCATGCTGAACCCAAGTCAATTTTTCCGTTAAATCATGAACTGATTTAAGCATGGGATTAAACACTTTCTCACTGAATAAATCCGCGGTTTCGGTTTTAAACCCGAAACTATCCGGAAAGTATTCATTTATTTTAGACGCGTGTTTTTTTGTTCTTAAAATCCCTTTGAAAAAATTAACAATCGGCTGAGCAAACGATGAAGCGGTATATTGCATCTTAGGACTAGGTTTCGCGTAGCCACAATCCCAAGTAAGCGCGCTCTCAATCCTCCGGCCTCTAAGCAACAGCCAGCGGATAAAAACTAATAATAAAATAAAACCATACAACAACAATGATCCGCTAACAATATAGCGCAAGGGCTGGATTACTTCCGCTAGCGTATACTCAATCATCATCTGGGTTCCGCTGACTTCAGCTATAATCACGGCAAAACCATTTACCATAAAAGGAGCGGCCAGCCCAATAAAGAAACAGCAAAAAGCAAGAATCAGCATTGAAATCCGCATTAAAATTCCCGGGTCACGCGCTTCCAAAGAAAGCACGCTTCTCGGTTGACCTAAAAAAATAATTCCAAATACTTTAGTAAAACAAGCCACAGCTACCGCGCCAATCAAGGCTAAAGCCGCTATAATTCCCAGCGAAACAAAAACTATTGATCCCGCGCCTAATATGCCTTTAAACGCGGCCAAATAAATCAAAAATTCACTGATAAAACCATTTAATGGCGGCAGACCGCAAATCGCGGCTGCTCCAATCAGAAAACTAATTCCGGTTATCGGCATCTTTTTAAACAGTCCTCCCAAAACATCCATTTCCATGGTCTGAGTTTTATCTAAAACAGCGCCTGCCCCTAAAAAAAGCAATGCTTTAAAAAACGCGTGATTAATCACATGCAATAAACTTCCGCTAAATCCCAGCACCATTAAAACCGGATTATGCGTACTCATCCCTAATATCCCTACGCCCATGCCAATAGAAATAATCCCGATATTTTCAATACTCGAGTAGGCCAAGAGCCGTTTAAGATCATGCTGCGCCAGAGCAAATAAAATGCCTAGAATTCCGGAGATAATTCCCATAGCAATAAGCAGATATCCCCACCAGGAACACGGCATTCCCAAAAAAGTTAAAATCCGGATTAAGCCATAAATTCCGGTCTTACTCATTACCCCGGACAAAACCGCGGCCACATTGTTAGGAGCAGCGGGATATGTTTCCGGAAGCCAAATATGCATGGGCATAAAACCGGATTTTGTCCCAAAGCCAATCAACGCGCAAAGAAAAATTATTGAAGGCATAAAACCAGAAGGCGCGATTTTCCACGAACTAAAATCAAATGAACCGCTGCTGTTTCCCAATAAACCAAACATCACCAACAAAAACAGTGTTCCAATATGAGTAGCAATTAAATAAATTAATCCTGCTTTGGCAACTGCTTTTTTCTCGCCTGCAAACACTACCAGAAAAAAGGAACTAATCGCCATCATTTCCCAGGCTAATAAAAAAAGAATCGCGTTGCGGGCAAGCACAATAAACACCATGCTGGCAATAAGCAAATTAAAAAACAACCATAAACTCCCAATATTTTTCTTTCCGGAATAGCAGCGTAAAGACTCCATCCCATATAAAGCCGATAGAGCCGATACAATGAAAATCAAAAATAAAAATAATATGCCCAGATTATCCATAGCAAGAGATAAAGAACCATAGGGAACAGTCCAAGGGATGGTTAACACTGCTGAAGCAGGATTATTATAAACAATAAATAGAGAAATTAGCCCAACAATACATCCGCTGATCGCGCCCAAAGCACCAATAAAGTTCGCTGGTTTAAAAAACCGATTTAAGCATAGCGCGAGCAATCCGCTGACAATTAATATAGTTAATGAATAAAATACAATCTGCATCTTATTTTTATTTCCTTAAAATTGCTTTACTTTATTTATATACCTAAAAGCTGTTCAGTTTTTTCAATTTCACTTAAAATAACCTCGCGGGAAGATTGATTGACCAGAGCTTCTTTTACCCGCGTATTTTGCAGAATATAAGCGATTCGCGAAATCATTTTAAGATGACTTCTTACTGTCGGGCTGATTAATGTAAATAAGCAATTAACCGGCTTGCCGTCTATCGCACCATAATCAACTGGTTTTTCCAAAAAACAGATGGAAACAAGAGCGTAAGGAATATGGCTGACAACCGGATAGCGCGCGTGAGGAATGGCAATACCATCGCCAAACCCGGTTGAACCTAATTCCTCTCTTACCAGCATCGCGTCTAACAAGTCTGCTCTCTTAACATCATCCGGTAAATTAAAAAGCTCAATAACCGCGCTTAACAATAACTTTTTATCGCCGCCTTCAATGCGATAATGGATCCCGCCTTTTTTAATTGTTTCGGTTAAGGAAAGCTCAGGAACGCTATTATCAGCGTCATGAAGTACGCCCTGAGAAATATTCATTTTATGCGCTGTAGCCCAATCAAGTATTTCTATGCGATTAAATCGATACTGGTCATTAATCCGATAAAAAGGAATACTTTGCTGCTTAACCCAGCGATAAATCGTTCTTTCCGTAACACTTAATAATTTGGATAGATCCTTTACGCTTAATTGCATTTTAAACTCCAGATTTATTTTAATTAGCCTTTTATTTAATTCATTCAGCAATATGATATATTATGACATTCAAACACTAATGTCAACTTTTATCACACAATTGCGACAATAGCACTGCATTTCACTTATCTTTTTAGGGAAAATATGTTTAATTAATGGATTACTCTAAAATAAGTTATATTTACTATTTTTAGCATATGCTCCTAAAAAAAAATAAAGGAGACTGTATACAAAACAACAGTCTCCTTTATTTAATTATCCAAATAATATTTCTATAATAAAAATATTATTTCACTGTTCCATTTGGACCGTTCGGCGAAGCAATTCCGCTGCCATCAGGAATACCATCACCAGAATTTGGAGCAGGCCCAACAGAACCATCATCTCCAGCAAACACAATGCCATTACTCATAAACACAACTGCTGCCAATAAAAACACTACCAAAAACTTTTTCATAAAACCCTCCTTTCTATAATTATCCTAAGCCTTGTGTAAAATTCATAACCATCTATAATTAAATAAGTTACATAACTTATTTTCTTGCAATTCCCTCCATTAATGATATAATGTAACTAGTTCAATCACAAACAGTTACAACAAAAATGGAGGAAAATTATGGTTCA
>JAHITE010000039.1 GCA_018817585.1 Candidatus Omnitrophota bacterium | reverse complement strand
TTCAGCGTGGCTGTTTTATTGCTGTTCAACCAATATGTTTTATGATAAAATGTGACGATGAAATTAAAAACACCTTATTATTTGATTGACGAAAAAAAACTGCTTAAAAATCTTAAGATTATCAAAAAGATAAAAGATGTTTCCGGGGCCAAGGCAGTATTGGCTCTGAAATGTTTTTCCACCTGGAGTGTCTTTGAGCTAATGAAGCAGTATTTGGATGGAACGACTTCAAGCTCTTTGTATGAGGCGCATTTGGGTTATGAAAAATTCGGTAAAGAAGTTCACGCTTATTCAGTAGCATATTCAAAGCAAGAGATTGAACAGGTACGGGAATTCGCTGATAAAATTATTTTTAATTCAATTTCGCAGTTAAAAATGTTTGCTGGTTTAACAAGTAAAGTTTCGGTGGGAATAAGGGTTAATCCCCAAATAAGTTACTCTAATTTTGATTTAGCTGATCCAGCCCGAGAATTTTCCAGACTGGGAGTGATTAAGAAAAAAGCTCTGCAGGAAATCAGCCATTTGCTCAAAGGATTAATGTTTCATTTTAACTGTGAAAATGATAATTTCCCTAATTTTTGCTTAAATCTCGATTATATCAGCAGTAAGTATGGCAAGTTATTGACAGCGGTTGAGTGGGTAAGTTTAGGCGGCGGGTTTTATTTTACTAAAGCAGGATATCCGGTTGAAAAATTCGCGGAAAAATTAAAAGAGTTTAGTCAGCGGTTTAGGGTTCAGGTGTATTTAGAGCCAGGGGAAAGCGCGATTACGCGGGCAGGACAGCTGGTTACTACTGTTTTGGATATTGTGCGCAATAAAAGGGATATTGCGATTGTTGATGCTTCTATTGAAGCGCATATGCTGGATTTATTGGTTTATCGGATTAGCGCGAAAATTGAGCCGCAAATAAAGAAAACTTACAAATATGTGATTGCCGGTCGTTCTTGCTTGGCCGGAGACATTTTTGGCTGTTATGGTTTTCCTCAAAAACTCAAGATTGGCAGTATTATTAAATTTGCTGACGCGGCTGGTTATACTATGGTTAAAAAGAATTGGTTTAATGGTTTGCAAATGCCAAGCATCGCGGTTAAACGGCTTAATGGCACAATTGATTTGGTTCAAAAATCGGAATATAAAGATTTTGTTAATAGTTTGTCTTAATTAACCCCTATGTAATCAGGAGAATGTAACACAATGAGAAAAAATGTACTTATTGTCGGAGCTGGCGGAGTCGCGCATGTCGCGGCACACAAATGCGCGCAAAATAATGATATTTTGGGTGATATTTGCATTGCTTCCAGAACACAGAATAAATGTGATCAGATTATTGAAAGTGTGTTAAGAAAAAAACATTTAAAAGATACAACTAAAAAACTGTATTCCCGACAGCTAAATGCTTTGGATATTCCTGCCGCGGTAAAGCTGATAAAAGATACTAATTCGCAAATCGTTATAAATTTAGCGCAAGCATATGTAAACATGTCACTGCTTCAGGCTTGTATTGAAAGCGGCGCTGCTTATATGGATACCGCGATTCATGAAGATCCGGATAAAGTTTGTGAAAATCCTCCATGGTATGCTAATTATGAATGGAAGCGCAAAGAACTTTGCGCGGAAAAGGGGATTACGGCGATACTAGGTGTAGGATTTGATCCTGGGGTGGTAAATGCGTATTGTGCTTTAGCGGTTAAGCATTATTTTGATAAAATCGATACCATTGATATCATGGATGTAAATGCCGGCAATCATGGTAAATATTTTGCTACTAATTTTGACCCGGAAATTAACTTCCGGGAATTCAAAAAAGTCTGGACTTGGATTGACCGCAAATGGGTGGAAGAAAAAGTTCATTCTATCAAGATGGAATATGATTTTCCTGTAGCCGGAAAACAGCCGGTTTATTTAAATGGGCATGATGAACTGCACTCTTTGTCAAAGTTTATTGATGCTAACAGTATTCGCTTTTGGATGGGGTTTGGCGATCATTATATAAATGTTTTTTCAGTGTTGACAAACCTTGGCTTGACTTCGGAAAAGCCGATTAAAACCGCTGAAGGCGTAGAAGTAGTGCCTTTAAAAGTGCTTAAAGCCATCTTGCCTGATCCATTATCTTTGGCTAAAAACTATACAGGCAAAACATGTATCGGCAATTATGTAAAAGGCACAAAGGATGGTAAGCACAGAGAGATTTTTATCTACAATACTTGTGATCACGCGGAATGCTATAAAGAAGTTGAGTCCCAAGCCATTTGTTATACTGCCGGAGTTCCTCCGGTTGCGGCCGCAATGCTTGTGGCTAAAGGTGATTGGGATGTTAAAAAAATGGCGAATGTCGAAGAGCTGGATCCAGATGGTTTTATTGAAATTCTGAATAGAATCGGTTTGCCGACAATTATCGAGGAAAACCCCGCTCCTTTGCCTGAGAGTAAAAGGGTGAAATAAAAAAATCCAAACCTTAATTCCTGTAATATTAGGATATAAGTCAATAGCTAATGGCTTATGGTTAATAGTCAAAAACCTTCAGTCTCAAGGTTTCAAAGTCACCAGGGCACAAGGACAACAACAAATTTCTAGTTTCTGTTCTCTGTCTTCTGTTTTCTGTCAACTTTTTTCAGGATAACACACATTAGAAATCTGTTTACAGATTTCTCTATCCGCGGTATTATAAGAGAAAAGTTTTTATGCGTAAGTATCTGTGTGGATTGTTGTTTCATAGCTAAACGAGGTGATTTTGGGGAAAAATAAAATTTTTTTTATGGGATCGGTTTATGCTGTTTCGCGGTTCATAATTCTAGGTTTACTGTCCGGCATTCTGGTGTGGCTTTGTTTATTCGCAGTTGATTTTAATTTTAAAAACTATGATTTAGTTTTTATCTCTAGGTGGAACAGCAGTATGTATTATGGTATAGAATATAGAAATAAAATTGAAGTATGGAGGATCGAAAGATCGGATGACGGCAGTTTGTACACGCGGAGACTTTATCCTTAGAAAGTACAAAATATTATGAAAAATAATAAAAAATCTTTAATAATCTGGCTGTTTCTCGGGGTTTTAGGATTAAGTATATTTACAATATATTTCAATTCCGCTTTCCCGATCGCGTCAATAGACCTACGTTTAAGCAAAGAAGAGGTTTTAGCCAAAGCAACAGCGTTTATTCACGCCCAAGGTTTTGATCTGTCAGGTTATGATCAGACTATTCTCTTTGATTCTGACGCGGATGCTTCAATTTATTTGCAAAAGACCCAAGGCATTAAAAAATCTAATCAATTGATAAAACAGGGAGTTCCGATTTGGTTTTGGAGTATCCGCTGGTTTAAAGAGTTGGATAAAGAAGGATTCTATTGCGCTGTAGACCCGGCGAATGGTGAGATTATTTATTTCCAGCATGCTTTACTGGATGATGCCCCAGGCGACAGTCTTACTGCAGAGCAAGCCCAAGTATTGGTGATGGAAAAACTAAATAGCGTGGGATTTGATTTAACTGATTACGAACTAAAAGAGAATAATTCCAAGGTTCAGAAAAACCGAGCAGATCATAACTTTGAATGGGAAAAGAAAAATTTTGTTATTGACCAAGCACACTTGCGTTTAACTGCTGCTGTTTTTGGCGCGAAATTAGGGTATTTCGGGAGATTTCTTGATGTCCCGGAAGAGTTTATCAGGAACTTTAAAAAGGATATGGCTTTGGGCCAAATTCTATCAATGATAACAACTATTTTTATGTTTCTACTGTTTTTAGCCGCAATCTTTGTTTTAATTGTTCAATATAAACATGATAAAATTAAATGGAAGTTCGGTCTTTTTTTCGGCCTTATGGTTTTGGGATTAACAATAATTGATTTCTTAAATAATATGCCGCTTTTATGGAGCTCTTATCCAGACACAATTAGTAAAACTGTTTTTATCGCGATTTCCGCTGGTAGTGCTTTTATCGGAGCATTATTAATCGGACTAATTATCTTTTTATTCGGCAATTCAGGAGAATCGCTTTATCAGGAGGTTGAGAAAGTCAGAATGCCGGTTTTCGCGGCAATTAAAAACAAAAAAGCAGATGCGGCTCAAATCTGGCCTGTGTTTATTGTCGGCTATAGCCTGGGCTTTATTTTTCTGGGATATATCACCTTGTTTTATTTAGTAGGTACAAGATATTTTAATATTTGGATGCCGCCGGAAGCAGAGTATTCTAATATTCTCAGTACCAGTATGCCGTTTCTTTTCCCGCTGACAATCGCTTTGAGCGCGGCGGTTAGCGAAGAATTCATGTTTCGTTTATTCGCGATCTCTTTTTTAAAAAAGTATGCTAAATTAACATGGCTGGCAGTTTTAATCCCAGCGATGGTCTGGGCTTTCGCGCATTCTAATTATCCGGTTTTTCCGGCGTATGTCCGCGGCATAGAACTTACTATTGCCGGTATTGTTTTTGGTATCGTATTTCTTAAGTACGGACTGGAAACAGTACTGATCACTCATTTTGTGATTGACGCGGCTTTGGTTGGGTTGCCGTTACTTAAATCACATAATATTTATTTTATAATATCCGGGCTGATTGTTATTGCTGTAGCGTTTTTTCCGATTTTTATTGTATTTTTTTCCGCAAAGAAAAGTAATTTTAAAAATGATAAAATGGTGGAGATTGTTTAATTTTACTAAAAACTATTTTAATTCAAAGAGGTGAATGTGCGGAATTTTTTTCCCTATCTTTCCGCTCCGAATAAACGTTGGGGCAGAAGAACAAGGTTATTATTTTTATTATTTCTGGTAATCGCGTTTTTTTATGTTTGGAATGCTAATAATATTGGGGAATTTGAAGATAAGTTTACCGAAGATATTAAATCATCGGTAAAAGAACAAAGCATTGATCGAATTGGGGAAAAGATTAAGTATGATTTATTTCTCAGTGGAGTGCGGGTAGGAACAGCCGAGTATCATCATTCGCGTAAAACATATTTGAATAAAAAACTGGTAGATGTTATAACTTTTCATACCCAGGCCATGAGTTTTAAAGACAGGGAAACTATTTATTGCGATTCCAGTACGTTTTTGCCTTTGGTTGTGGAGCGCAAAATATCAAAACCAATTAAACCTGAGAAAATCCGAGAAGTTTATGATCAGGAAAATTTTAAATTAACAATTACTAACCAAAGATTTGGCACAAGCACAACCGAAATCAGCAGTACAGAACCAATTCATAATTCAATTATTTTGCCTTTTTTTGTACGTAATGCGCCTGATTTAGCTAAGGGGTGGACATTTACAGCTAATCTGCCGCAAGGTAAATACAGAATTGAACTTATGGGCACAGAAGAAGTAGAAACTCCGGCTGGTAAATTTGAAGCTTATTATTTTGAAAGCGACCCGAGTAAAATTAAAATTTGGATAAGCACGGATGAGCGGAGAATTCCCTTGCGGATAGATGGCACGGGAGGAATTGGTTATAAAATGATGATGCATGATTATGGTTTAGCGGGTAATTTTAACGGTGAAGAAGAATCAAACAGATGAAGAATAATCATCATAAATATACACTTTTTTCCTGGAATGTTAATGGAATAAGGGCAATAGAAAAAAAGGGTTTTATCGAATGGCTAAACAAAGAAAATCCGGATTTTCTTTGTTTGCAGGAAACAAAAGCGCATCCTGAGCAGCTGAGTAAGGATTTAATTGAGGTTAAAGGGTATACTTCTTATTGGAATCAGGCGGAAAAAAAAGGATATAGCGGAGTAGCGGTATATGCCGGGATTAAGCCGGACAATGTTGAGTTTGGATTTGGTAATAAAATATTTGATCAAGAAGGCCGGGTGCTGATTCTTGAATATGAAAGTTTTTTCCTGATAAATGTTTATTTTCCTAATGGCAATAGTTCTGGAGAAAGACTAAAGTTTAAGCTGGATTTTTATCTAGAGTTTTTTAAATATATTCAGAAAATTAAGAAAAAGCAGAAAAAAATTATTATTTGCGGTGATTTAAATACAGCGCATAATGAGATTGATTTGGCTCGGCCTAAAGAAAATAGCAAGAATTCTGGGTTTTTACCGGAAGAAAGAGCGTTAATTGACCAATTCATTGATTTAGGATTTATTGATAGTTTTAGATTTTTGCATAAAGATACGGCTGCCTATTCTTGGTGGGATTATAAAACCCGGGCAAGGCAAAGAGATGTGGGCTGGCGGCTGGATTATTTTTTTATTAATGATTTGGCAAAAGAAGCATTAATTGACGCTTTTATCTTAAAAGATGTTTTGGGTTCTGATCATTGTCCTGTGGGAATAACTTTAAAAATATAATTATGGAGAAGATGAATGAATAAATATTTAGTTTTAATCCTGGGAATAATTTTGTTTAAGTATCTGCTGAATTTGATTGTGGAAATACTTAACATTAAATATGTAAATCCGCGATTGCCGGAAGAATTGATTGGGTATTATGAAGCGGAAAAATATAAAAAATCACAATTATATTTAAAAGAAAAAACTAATTTTAGTTTGATTGAAGATACGCTGATGACCGTGATAACCGTGGGATTTATCTTGTATGGAGGATTTAATCTGGTTGACGGCATCGCGCGCGGCTTTGGTTATGGTACGATTATTTCTGGTTTGATTTTTCTCGGGATTTTAATGCTGGCCAGTCAGATACTAAACATTCCGTTTTCAGTTTATCAGACTTTTGTAATCGAACAAAAATATGGATTTAATAAAACAACGATAAAAACATTTATCGCCGATATTGTTAAAGGTATGTTGATTGGGGCACTTATTGGCGGCATAGCTTTTGCCGGGATTCTTTGGTTTTTTGAAAAAACCAGTAGTTTGGCTTGGTTATATTGCTGGACGGCTTTAACTGTTTTTCAATTATTTTTAATGTTTATCGCTCCGGTGGTGATTATGCCTTTGTTTAATAAATTTATTCCCTTGGAAGACGGGGCGCTTAAGCAGACTCTGGAAAAATACGCGCGGACTCAGAATTTTAAAATGCAGGGCGTGTTTACAATGGACGGCTCAAGGCGTTCAACTAAATCAAATGCTTTTTTTACGGGTTTTGGCAAGTTTCGGAGGATTGCTTTATTTGATACGCTGATCGCTAAACATACTACTGATGAGCTGGTTTCTGTTCTAGCGCATGAAATAGGGCATTATAAGAAAAAGCATATTTTAAAAAGTATATTTATTTCCATTGCCACAACGGGATTGATGTTTTTTGTATTATCATTTTTTCTTAATAATCCCGGGGTGTTCGCGGCTTTTAAAATGAAGCATACTTCAATCTATGCCAGTTTAGTGTTTTTTGGATTTGTCTATGCTCCGATAAATATGTTGTTTTCAATTGTCGGGAGTATATTGTCGAGAAAACATGAATATGAAGCGGATCGTTTTGCCGTAGAAACTTATAAAAAGCCTGATGCTTTTATTGATGCTTTGAAAAAACTAACAGTGGATAATTTGTCGAATTTGACGCCGCATCCGGCCAAAGTATTTTTAGCATATTCGCATCCGCCGGTATTATTGAGAATTAAGGCAATACGAAACTACGCTAAGTGAAAAGCATGTTTGGCTGATGGTCAGAAGTAAAAACTAAAAATTCGTAATTAATAACTGTAAACTTTAGAGGGCAGGAATAATTATTTAGGCGGGTTTGAAGCCTGATTTTGATAGGACTGGCAAAATCAGAGATTCATCCTCGGAGCATTACAGGATGTAATGCGAGAATGAGCCAAAATGATTGATTCTGGACCGCTTTCGATAAAGGTTATATCAGGAGGAAAAAGTTTTCGGGTTAACGTGTTTTCGGGTTGAAAAAATATTTTATTCCTAACTCTTGCACGCGCTAACGCGAAACAATTGTACACGAGGTTACAAGAGAGAAATTTAAAACGAGGAGATATTATGAACAAAAAAATGAGAGTTGGTATTCTAACCGGCGGGGGAGATTGTCCGGGATTAAATGCAGTTATCAGAGCTGTTGCGAAAAAATTGATGATTGAAAATAATGCGGAAATTATAGGAATAAAAGATGGCTATGAGGGTTTGATATCCAATCAATATCGTATGCTTGGGTACTCAGATGTTTCGGGGATTCTGACTTTAGGCGGGACAATCCTGGGAACTTCGAATATTGCCAATCCTTACCGGGTTGTGCAAATAAAAAATGGGAAAACGATTATCACAGACAAATCAAAGCAAGTCTTAGCCAATATCAAGCGACAGAAGATGGATTGTCTTGTTTGCATTGGCGGAGACGGAACCATGGCCATTGCTTCTCGCTTAAGTAATGACGGAGTGCCGCTTGTCGGAGTGCCGAAGACAATTGATAATGATATCCGGGGGACAGATGTAACTTTTGGTTTTGATACAGCTGTTTCGATTGCTACTGAAGGTATTGATCGTTTGCATACCACGGCTCAGTCACATCATCGAATCATGATCTTAGAACTTATGGGGCGGACTGCTGGATGGATATCTTTGCATGCCGGCATAGCTGGCGGCGGTGATATTATTCTTATTCCGGAAATTCCTTATGATATTCAGAAGGTTGCCCAAGTGGTTAAAGCGCGCAATAAGCGGGGGAGTAAATTCAGTATTATTGTTATTGGAGAAGGGGCAAGGCCAAAGGGCGGGAAAGTGGTGGTTCAAAGAATGGTCCAAGAAAGTACTATTGCCGCGCGTTTAGGAGGAATAAGTAATGTTCTTTCCCAAGATCTTGAACAGATAACCGGACTTTCAACCCGAGCAGTTGTTATGGGGCACTTAATTCGCGGGGGATCGCCAACGGCAAATGATCGGGTTTTAGCTACACAGCTGGGAGTGCAGGTCGCTGACTTGATAAACAAAAAACAATTTGGCACAATGGTGGGAGTCAGCGGATGTTCTTTTAAAGCAGTAAAACTTAAAGATGTGGCCCAAGGCCCTAAATTGGTTAGTAAAAACCATCCATTGGTTAAGGCGGCAAGAAGTGTGGGCACAAGTTTTGGTGATTAAGCGAAGGCTCAGGAATTAAAACCTAAGAGGATAAAGCAATGAGTAAAAGTTTTTCAATTGAAAAAAAGATGTATTATCATGATACTGATGCAGGCGGAGTAGTTTATTATGCTAATTATTTAAAATATCTAGAAGAAGGCCGTTCTGAATATTGCGCGAAATTGGGGATACATACAGGCGAATTGGCAAAACAGAATGTTCTTTTTGTAGTTGCTAGAGTTGAAGTTGATTATAAATCTCCGGCGCGTTATCAGGATAATATAAAAGTTTATACTGATATTGAATCAATCAGTAGGTCTTCGATAAAATTCAGTCAGCAGATAAAAATAGGTGATCGTTTATTGATTCAGGCTAAAGTCACATGGGTTTGCGTAAATTCTCAGATTAAACCAATATCAATTCCTCAGGATGTTAAAAAGCTGATGGCAAATTAGTAGGTATATTTTAATATGATAAATAATTTTCAGCCGAGTTTTGGTTATCGTAATCATAAAACCGCAGTTAATATTTTGATTGTTATTAATATCGCGGTATTTGTAATAATTAATCTGTTGCGTGATATATCCTGGATGATGTACCTGGGTTTGGTTCCCAGTCTGGTTATATCACGATTAATGTTATGGCAACTGGTCAGCTATCTTTTTGTCCATGCCGGACTCTGGCATCTGGTTTTAAATATGCTGATGCTTTGGATGTTTGGAACGGTGTTGGAGCAGTCTTGGGGCAGTAAGCGTTTTGTAATATATTATCTGTTTACCGGAATCGGCGCGGGTATTTGCAGTATAGTTTTTGCTCATAATTCGGCATATCCTGTAGTGGGCGCCTCAGGCGCGATATTTGGTTTATTGGTGGCTTTTGCGATCATGTTTCCGGAGAGTGTGATTCTGCTTTTTTTTATTTTTCCGATGAAAATGCGCTATGCGGCAATGGTCTTGGCCGGGATTAATCTTTTGGGAGCATTATCTAATCCGGGAAGTGGAGTGGCTTATATTGCTCATTTGGGTGGAGGTCTATTCGGCTATCTTTATTTTAAAAATGAGGCAATAAGATTTGTTTTATCCAGGTTTAGTATCTCCCGCTGGCAAGAATCAATTAAGCAAAAAAAGCAAGTTAAACAAAAACAGGAAATTGTCGATATTAACCGCAGGGTTGATGAAATCCTAGATAAGATATCCATGCATGGCATTGATAGTTTATCTAAAAAAGAAAGGGAAATACTGGAGAAAAAAAGTAAACTTTAAAAAATTCAATTTTTCAAGTTGACATTTTTATTAAACAATTATAAAATTAATCTAATAGTACTTATCAGAAATAATTGTTATCTACCACGGAAGGTGATTCCGTGGTATTTTTTTTATCAAATTTTGGATAAAAAGGAGAAAAGCGATTAATTTCTTAAAAGATAATAAAAGTCCTCGCATGTTCTTTACAATTCTTTGTTTGTGGTTCTGGACAGTGCTCTATTTTAATCCGCGTATCTTAGCTCTTCTTTTTGGCCCGGAAAATATTCTGGCCAAATTAGCTTTAATTAGTTTTCTGCTGCTTCTGGATTTATTCTGGTACTATGCTTTATATCATGTAGTTATAATTGCTTTTGCTTATTTTGAAAATACCCCGATATCAAAAACACTATTAAAAGATAATCAAATTTTAATCCAAAATCCTTCAGTTGCATTATTGTATACAACTTATAATGATTTTCAGGAAAACGCTGTTTTATCCTGCATTAATCAGGAATATGCTAACTTTCAGGTTTTTATCCTTGATGACAGTACAGATGCGGATTATAAAAACAGAATAGACATTTTTGCTGGCCAATATAAGAAAAAAGTAATCGTAATCCGGCGTAAAAACAGGAACGGTTATAAGGCTGGCAATATTAATAATGCTTTAAATCAGATCAAAGGGTTTGAATATTTTAGTATTTCTGATGCTGATAGCATTTTACCGAAAAATTATATTAGTGGATTGCTGCCCTATTTTAAAGGGAATAAGATTGCTTTTGTTCAAGCGCGGCAGGAATCTAACCCAGAGCAAAAATCTACATTTGCTCAGCAGCTTGGCTATCAGGTGAGTTTGCATTGTGATTATTATATGAAGACTAAAAATAGATACGGCTATGTGATGTTTTACGGCCATGGCGCAATGCTGCGGACTGATGTATATCATGAAGCTGGTGGTTTTCCGGAAATTGCCACAGAAGATTTGGCTTATTCTATGCTGATACGCGAAAGAGGATATTTTGGGGTATCCGCGGAAGATGTTGTTTGTTATGAAGATTTTCCTCCTACATACCAGCAGTACCGCAGAAGAAATGAAAAATGGATACGAGGCACAACAGAGTGTTTATTTAAATATTATCCGTCTTTTGTCAAATCTAAAAATATAACCTGGATGGAAAAAGTCGATGTTTTAAGCTCCGCATGTCTTTTACTGCTGCCGTTTCCGTTTTTTATTCTACTATTACTTGTTGGAATATTATTGCCGTTTTTTTATTATAATTTTCGTTTCCAGGGATTGATGTTCCGCATGCCGATTGAATTTGATAATTCTTTGCTTAAACTCATGGTAAAAACAACCAGCAATCTGTTTTGGTCAATAGACTTTTTTGTTTTACTAATAATTTCGATTATCGGGCCAATGATCCCGCCGCTTGTTGAGCTTGTAAAATATCCTAAGCAGAGATTTAAATTTATAATTATGCACGCTTTTATGTTTTACGCTACTGAAATTACCTCTTCGCTTAATTTGTTTGCCTATCTTTTAAGCCGCAGCGCGACATTCCCTGTTACCGGGCACACTCAGAAGAATACGCAAAATATTAGAGTAGAAAGTAACAGGGATAGTTTTCGTGAATTCACGCGTAATCCTGTGGCTAATCATAAGATAACTGTGATATTAGAAGCAGTATTCGCGGTGATATTTTTTATAATCAGCATGCTTAGCAAAAATATCTGGTTTTTATTGTTTTCCGTTGGTTTGGCGATTAGCATTATATTAATCCGTTTTGGATTTGAAAACAGAAATGTAAGGTATCTAGTAAGTTTGCCGTTGGTATTATTAGTAATGATTATTATTCTAATTGGAAAAACATTGCAATAAAAAAGGAGGATGTAGTGAAGAGGAATTTTTTATTATCAGTAATAACCGTAATATCCTTTGCCATGCTGTTAATGGGACTTAAAACAGCTAATCAAGTGCTCGCGCACCGAGCATTGGAGCTTGGAGACAATACCATGGCATTGCAATTATACCTTACAGATAATGATTTTTCCGGGGCGGGGATGGCATATTGTGCTATGAGGCAGTTTGACCTGGCGATAAGTACATTTAAGAAAGTAAAAGATGATTCAGGTGTGGGGATGGCTTATTGCGGTAAGCGAAAGTTTGATGAAGCTATTCCTTATTTTGAGCAAAAAAAAGATAATTCCGGATTAGGATTGGCTTATAGCGGAAAGCGTGATTACGCTAAGGCGGAAGAATATTTTACCAAGGCTAATGATCGGGCAGGTCTGGGATTGGTCGCTTTAGGCAGAAAAGATTACAGCCAGGCAAGAAAATGGTTTAAATCAGCAAGGGATAATAATGGTTTGGGCCTGGTTTTATTGGCAGAGAAAAAATTTGATACTGCTTTTAAACATTTTAAAAAATACAAAAATAAATCCGGCATGGGTATGGCTTTATTGGGAAAAAAGAAATACAAACAAGCGATTCCTTATTTTGCTCAGGCAAAAGATTTTTCCGGATTAAGTCTTGCTTACAGCGGCAAACGGGAATATGACAAAGCGATCAGCTTTGCCAGTCAAGCAAATGATTTATCAGCGTTAGGCCATGCATATTGCGGAAAGAAAGAATATGATAAAGCCATAGAATATTTTACTCAGGCAAATGATCTCTCAGGCTTAAGCTTCGCTTACTGTGGAAAACAGGAATATGATAAAGCGATTGACTATGCTGCACAGTCAAATGATGATTCGGCATTGGGCTATGCTAATTGCGGCAAGAGAAATTATGATAAAGCTATTGAATGTTTTAAACAAGCAAATGACAATTCAGGCTTAGGGCACGCTTACTGTGGTAAAAAAGAGTACGATAAAGCACTTGATTATTTTAAGCAGGCAAACGATAATTCCGGGATAGGACTTATTTATTGCGGGAAGAAAGAATTTGATACAGCAATGCAATACGCGGAAACCGCCAATGATGATAAGGTAAAAGGACTTGTATCTTGCGGTAAAAAAGATTTTGACGCGGCGATTAATTATTTTGAAAAAGCCAATGACCCCTCAGGTCTGAGTTTGGCTTATAGCGGGAAAAAAGATTTTAATAGAGCGATAGAATGCGCGCAAAAAGCTAATGATCTTTCCGCCTTAGCCAATGCCTATTGCGGCAAGAGAGAATTTGATACAGCAATTAAATATTTCAAACAGGCAAATGACAATTCAGGGTTAAGTTATGCTTATTCCGGTAAGAGAGATTTTAATAAAGCGATAGAATCCGCGGAAAAAGCCAATGACAAGTCAGCCTTGGGCAATGCTTACTGCGGGAAGAAAGACTATGATAAAGCGCTTAATTGTTTTACCCAGGCAAACGATGATTCCGGAATAGCTCTTGTCTATTGCGGCAAAAAAGATTATGCCAAGGCTATTTCCTATGCCCAAAAAGCCAATGACAAATCCGCTTTAGGCCACGCGTATTGTGGTAAAAGAGATTATGATAAGGCAATAGAATATTTTGAGCAAGCCAAGGATGATTCAGGATTAAGTTTGGTTTATTGCGGTAAGCGTGAATATGATACAGCGATTAATCTGGCAAGCTCGGCTAATGATTTGTCGGCAATGGGTTATGCTTATTGCGGGAAAAATGATTTTAATACCGCTGCTTCTTATTTTATTCAGTCTAATGACCTTACAGGATTAAGCCATGTTTATGCCGGCAAGAAGCAGTTTGATCGAGCAATTGAATATGCTGAGCAAGCCAATGATTTATCCGCTCTGGGATATGCTTATTGCGGCAAGAAACAGTATGATAAAGCGATTAAGCTGTTTCAACAGGCACAAGATAATGAGGGCTTAGCCCATGCCTATTGCGGAAAAAACGATCCGGTAACAGCTTTAAAATACGCGAAGAAATCAAATGGCTTATCAGCACAGGGATTCGCGTATTTGAAATCACATAATTATAAAAAAGCGCTTGAGAAATTTACTAAAGCAAATGATCTCTCAGGAATAGGCTTTGTATACGCGCAGCAAAAAGCCTATGAACAAGCAATGCAATATGCTCAGCAAGCAAATGATGTTTCTTTAATGGGATATATATATTTAGGATTGGGTGATATCCAGAAGGCGGAAAGTTATTTTACTCAAGCTAATGACTTGACCGGACTTGGTTTTGTGAAAATGGAAGAGAAGAAAATGAAAGAGGCAATGCGGTTTTTTGCGCAAGCCAATGATTTATCGGGACAAGGGCATGTATATAGTCAGAGAGGGGAATTTGAAAAAGCTGAAGAATGTTTCTTAAAGGCTGAAGATATTTCGGGCTTGGGAAGATTGGCTGCTCAAAGACAAGAATTTAATAAAGCGATTGAATATTTCACAAAGGCAAATGATCGAGATGGGTTGGGAGATATTTGGTGGGAATTGCGTGATTACAGAAAAGCGGCGAATTATTTTAAAGTTGAGGGTAATCAGCTGAAAGTTGTGCAGGCATTGAGGAAAATTGATGTAGACGCGGCTGAAGCAATCTTATACGCTGAAAAAATAATAGAAGAAGGACAGTTTGTTAATCCTTTATATTTAGAAATAGGGAAAATTTATATTCAGCAAAAACAATATGAAAAAGCCGTAACTGAATTCGAAAAAGTCTTAAATGCTGGATCCTATTATGATAGTGAAGCTTTGATGTTTATCGGTAAGGCTAGGTATTTTCAAAGAGAGTATGATTTAGCGGAAAAAGCGTTTAAAACTCTGATCCAAACCTATCCGCGCTGTCATTATTATGAAAATGCTCAGCAAGCAATAGAAACAATAGCTTATTTAAAAGATATGAAAGAAAGGAAACAGAGTATCAGCAAAGAAGAAGGGATAGCATTAACTCCTTTTAATCGTTGCGGCCCAGATAGTTTAAGCGTCCTGCTTGCTATGCGGGGGATAAAAGCAAGTTCTGAAGAAATCGCTGTTTTAGCTGGAACCGATGCTGTGGGTACAACAATGCTTGGGATGCAGGAGGCTGCGGATAAAAAGGGTGTTAAGCTTTATGCTTTAAAAATCACAGCACAAGAATTGCTGGAATATCATGAGCAGGCTATTTTACTTGTTGATGGTAATCATTATGTATTATTAAAAGAACATCAGCAAAATGCTGTGACAGTGGTTGATAATTTTAAAGAGGAAAATATTTCTTTAGATGTTTTATTGAAGCGGTGGAATGGCGAAATATTAGGAGAAAAACTTTTAATGCCAGATAGTCGGTTGACTTATCAGCAAGCAATAGATATTAAGGCAGGGGCAGAGGGTGGAACAACAAAAGGTGACCAGGGTATTTTTCCCTTTGGCGGCTGGTTTACGGATATGGCTAATATTGGCCCGATAATTCCTCAGGGATTGTTAAAGGGAATGTCTTTTCTTTTTCCTGGAATTAAACAAGGGTCGAGTATGTTAGTCGATAATTTAACTCATTGGGTTGGCGGCGGTAATTGTGAGCAGGTGGTTGATCCGATTTGTGTGACCAGTGGAAAGCTTGTCCTTCCGGTGACAGATATTTTATTACCTGGCAGGGGGAGGAAAAATGGGATGGCTTTGCGGGTTGAAAGAACATATTCTAGCGCAAGCACCCGCAATACTCCTTTTGGTTTCGGCTGGCAGGGATTTCAATTAGTTAACTTAACTCCTCCTTTTTTAGGTAATGATGTTATGGGAGTTACGCTTCCCGATGGACATTATTTCGCGTATTATCGTAATGCGGATGGCAGTTATACTGGCCCGGATTGTGATGCTTCTGAGCTTATTGAAACTCCTGATGGTAATTATATCTGGAAAAGATGGACAAGCCGTTACGGTTATCAAAATTATTTCTTTTCTGTTACTTGGGAATATTATCCTAATGGAGCAAGTTGTACAACAAGTCTTGAGTATATTGAGGATCAGAATGGAAATCGGCTGACTTATGTAAGAGATGGAGACCGGAATATAATTAAAATCGCTGAGAATAGCGGCAGATGCGTTGAGTTTACCCGTAATGTTAATACAAACAAAATAGATAAGATTAATGGTCCTACAGGTGAATATAGCTATTATTATGACACTAAAAGTAATTTGATTGAAGTAACCGGCCCTGAAAATTATAGATTGCGATATGAATATAATGATCCGTATGATATCCACAATCTGACGGCGGTTATTGACGCTAATAATAATCGCATGGAATACGAGTATAATAATACAGACAGATGCGTGAAAGTAACCGACGCGCAAGGAAATGAGGCAAACTATGATTATAATATGGGACTGGAAGTAACCACAGTAAGAGATACTCGCGGCAGGACCACAATATATGAATTCGATGGAGGCACGATTACTGGAATTATCGATTCTAATGGCGGAGTAACTGATTATACTTTTGATGATAAATATAGACATGAAAGCAGGACAGATGTAAACGGCAATATTACCAGTTGGAAAAATGATAAATACGGCAATTGTTTGGAAGTAAGCGATGAAACAGGACTGGTATTATCAACAATGACCTATCATCCTGATTTCCATCGTGTAGAAACAATGACTGACGCCAAAGGCAGAGTTACCACTTATCAATATGATACAAAGGGTAATGTAATAGAAAAAGACGCTCCTGGCCCGCATGGGCTCAGAGCGCATACTTATTATGAGTATGATGGGTATGGTAATTTAACCAAGTTTACTGATCCTGAAGGAATTGTGACTGTTTACGAATATGACGGGAATGGAAACGCAATAAAAATTACAGATGGGGAAGGTAATTATACGGAATTTATTTATAATGAAGCGAATAATTTAATAAGCAGTAAATATGGAAGTGATGCTCCGATTACATATGAATATGATGGTCAAAATAGATTGATTAAAAAAATATATCCAAATAATAGTTATGAACAATACACATATGATAATAATGGCAATTTGCTGACAAGCCGAGATGCTAATGGGCATGAGTCTATTTATGAGTATAATGAGCTTAATTATCTTGTTAAACAAACTGATGCTGAAAATAATACTACAGATTATGAACATGACGCCTTTGGGAATATGACAAAAATAACAGAAAATATGGACGGCCGGCAGCTGATCACAGAAATGGAATACAATGATCATTATAATCGCCTTACAAAAATAAAAGATCCTACAGGAGAAATCACTGAATATGATTATGCTGGAGCACCCGCATTATTGCAGGGAGACCAATATACTCAAATAAAAAAATACAGAGCAAATGGCACACCTTTAACTGTTCAAACTAAAATATATGACCGGTGGTATCGGTTACAGGAAGTTCGGGATGGATTGAGTAATCCGACAAAATTTACATATGATGAAACCGGAAACTTAACCTCAGTAGAAGATCCTAATGGTAAATTTACAACATCAGTCTATGATTTGGATATTAATCTACTTATAAACCAAACTAATCCATTAGCTAAAACAACAAGTTATACGTATTATAAAAACGAAAAGATAAAGAGCAAAACTGACGCGAATAATAATACAATATCCTATGAGTATGACCTGTCCGGCAGATTAAAAAAAGAAACCTATCCTGATACCACAACAGTAGAATACCAGTATAATCAATACGGCACGGTATCCCAGATGACAGATACAAGAGGGATAACAGTTTATACATACAATAACCGCGGCTGGTTGACACAAGTAGACGGCCCGCAAGCTAATGATACGGTAAATTACACCTATGATAATGTCGGCAATCGTTTGAGTATGACCGTTGCCCAGGAAGATACGACTTATTACACTTATAACGCGAATAATCAACTGCTACATGTATCTACTGGAAATAAAAGCGCGAGCTTTAGCTATGATACGGCAAACCGCTGTATACTAAAAGAATACAATAATGGGACAAAAACTGAAATAAGCTATTATGATAATGACAGAGTAAAAGATATCATAGTTAAGAACAGTAGTCAGCAGGTAATTGCTAGTTACAGCAGCGAATACAATAGTCTTGGTCAGTTGGTAAAAGTAACTGATAAAGACGGTAACTCCTATAACTATAGCTATGACAATTCCGGGCAGCTGATTCGGGAATATGAAAAAACTCCTATAGCCAACAATATTTATAGTAGATATTACTATTATGATGCTGCGGGCAATCGTTACGCCGAGAACAGAGATGGGATAATATTAAGTTATACTTTTAATGACGCCAATGAAGTTTTAAGCCGCAGCCATAGCAATGGGAATATTGATTATTCCTATGATGACAATGGTAACCGGACAAGAGCGATAAGCAGCACTAGCGGCATGAGGACGTATACTTATGATTATGAAAACCGCTTAACCTCAGAAACAACATCTTCATTACAGGCTCAGTATACTTACAATGGTCAAGGCCAAAGGACAGCTGTTAATATCAATGGTGATATAGTAGAATATATATACGACGGCATGTTTCCGGTACTTAAGCGAAACCCCGCAGGCAATGTATTAGATGTGGCGATACGCGCGCCCAATGCTCCTGGA
>JAHITE010000038.1 GCA_018817585.1 Candidatus Omnitrophota bacterium | reverse complement strand
TTTGACTATATTGTTCTTTTAATAGTAGAATCTTTTTATCGTCGCTTCGCTCCGATTTAGGCCGGCCGAAGTTCTCCGGAATCAGTGGCCGAAGTCAGCCGGAATGACCGGCCGAAGTTACCGGAATACGCACATACTGATGTTGCATTGGTTTATTCATATATAGTCCTAAAAATGACGAAAATTTAATACCAGAAGTTATAATGAAATTATAGGGAATGAGGTTGATAATGAGTAATATTAAAGTTATGTTTGATAATAATATACTAGACAGAAAAAATATCCTTATTTAACATTATATATAAAAGTTCTTTTTGCATATCACTTTTCTTAAGTAGTGTTAGAAAAAAGAGTAGATAGAAATGATTTATTTGATGCTTTTTAGCTTATTTATGCAGCGAATCTTGATTATTTTGTTACAGAAGATAAAGGGTTACAAGAGATAGGTTCATTAGTTTTTAGTAAGACAAAAAAAGTCATAAATTTTGATGAATATTGCCAAGCGGTAAAAGCATATAGAAGATTTTGGTGGCTTCTATGATGTTGAAATTTGCATTTTAGGTAGAAAACGTAGGGCCAGGCCTCCACTTTAGAAAGTAGTTTGCTCTAGTATGGCTGTTCTAATAAAATAATATTTGCGTATTATGATGCTATAATTCTATACAGTGTCTATAGTTACCAATTTAGCATAAATTTTATATTTTATTTTTTTACTAAAAATGCATGAATTTTAAATTAAAAAATTTGCAAAATATGTTAAAATGTTATATACTTGTTTCAGGGAGGAGATGTAATGAGTGGACTTGAAAGATTAAAAAAACATCTAAAACCAGGGCAGGTTTATCGTAGGATCGATCTTAAGCTATGGTCAAAAGCGGTTGACCGGCAGCTTAAGCAGCTTGTTGTGGATGGTGCTTTGCAAAAGATGTCGCAAGGTGTATATTATCGCCCAGCAAAAGTTTCTTTTGGGGAAGTACCTCCAAAGGATGAGGAACTTGTGCGTGTTTTCTTGAAAAGTGATGATTTTCTTATGACATCACCTAATTTGTATAATTCTTTGGGAGTTGGAACTACACAACTATATAACAAAAGGGTTGTTTACAACCATAAACGGCATGGGAAGCTTATGCTGGGAGGTAAGGTTTTTGATTTTCGCCTAAAACACAAATTCCCAAGGCAAGTAACTAAAGAATTTTTGTTCGTTGATTTGTTGAATAATCTAAAAGAACTTGCAGAAGACCGACCGGCAGTATTAGAATGCATCAAAGAAAAAACTTTGGCTATTCATTCTCAACGTATGAAACGAGCCGTAAATTCTTATGCGGGCGAACGGGCAAAAAAAATATTTAATAATTGGCTAGTCCAGGAGTAGGAATATGTCATCTGATTATCTTCATAACCATGCTGAATTTAGTGAACTTATTCGGGCTGTAGAGCATCAAAAAAATATAGACAGTAGCTTAGTTGAAAAAGATTACTGGATTATGCACTGTCTGTATGGTTTGCAGAAAGCTGGATTTAAATTTGAACTCAAAGGGGGGACATCTCTTTCCAAAGGCTATCAAATTATTCATCGTTTTTCTGAAGATATTGATATCCGTATTGAACCACTAGATGGAATGGATGTTAAAACAGGCAAAAACCAAACGAAGTCAGCTCACTGTGATAGTCGAAGAAAATACTATGATTGGCTGGCAAGCGAGATCAATATTGAAGGAATAAATAAGGTCAATAGAGATACAATGTTTGATAATGAAAAAACATATTTTAGCGGGGGGATAAGACTTTATTATGAATCTGTTTTTTCTGCTTTAAAAGGGGTTAAAGAAGGAGTATTGCTTGAGGCTGGGTTTGATGATGTTGCTCCTAATGAACCAGTAGACATTAGCTCTTGGGCTTTTGATTTTGCGCAAACAAAAGGATTGAAAATAAAAGATAACAGGGCTTGCAGTGTGCTTTGCTATCATCCGGGGTATACGCTTGTTGAGAAGCTTCAAACTATTGTTACTAAATTTCGCAGACAACAGGAACAGGGAGATATTCCGTCCAATTTTTTACGGCATTATTATGATGTTGCTTGTCTTTTGAGAAATCCTACGGTGCAAAAATTTATCAAAATGCCAGCTTATGAAGAGCATAAAAAGAAGAGATTTTCGAGTATGGATAATAAAATTCCCTTGTTTGAGCAGGAGGCGTTTTTGCTAAAAGATGCGACAATAAGAAAGCAGTATGAATCTGAATATAAAAAGTCGGCTGCTTTGTATTATGAAGGACAGATACCCTTTGAAGAAATTATGGATATCATTTTGAAGAATTTAAAAAGACTCTAGGGCAAATAAGGAGACCCAATACTTAATTATTTAAACATGCTTTTCTAACATAAACTTCAAAATCCCCATTTCTTAATCGTATTTTATAAATCATCGACTTTGCAATCCAAATCTTCCTATCTTCACATAAAATCAAAACAGCCTTCTCCGTTTCATGGATAAAGCGGACTTTTACCCATATTTTCTTATCTTGAGGGAAATCGTAAACTGGCCAATAAAACATAATATTACCTTCTTTTTGGTTGGTTTTATGATATTGCCTTTGCGGCGGTTTTGGGGTCAATGCCTAAGGCTTTGCCTATTTGGTTGTATGAAAGGCCTAATAAATGCAGCTCAATTGCTTTTTGAGAGAGATTTTGGTATAAATAAGGTGCTCTTGCTGGGAGGATTCTGATGTGCACAGGTATTTCGGAAAAGGTTCGAATTGGTAGCGTCCGGGTCCACCAAATAAACAAAAACCTCTGTTCTGAGAATTTATCAGGATAGGGGTTTTTGCTTTTTACTTTACAAATTGTTTCAGTCTTTTGTTTTTACTATCGACTATTAGCTATCGATCATTAGTTATTGTCCTTGTGACTTTGTATCTGCTTTTCCAATTAGCCATCAGCCATTAGCCATCAGCCATTAGCTATTAGTCAGTATGCTTTTACAGAAGAGTAGGTTTTTAAATTGACAAAAACCCCACTTTCCCTTAACCTATAATTAAAGCCACCAGGACACAAAGCCACAAGGACACAAGTATAGTCCCAGGATAAACTTATATAGGAAAAAGGATATCTATATTTAAAGGAGAAGATAATACAAAAATATCCTGCGAAATGGATTTATTTAATCGTCTTCTCATCAATAAATCCAACAAACAGAATAATATTATAAATAAGGGAAAGAAGATAAGGGTTTTACTTCCCAAAAGGAATATAGATATGAGCAATAGCTGCGGCAGCCGCCGAGATCTTTGGAAGGATAAGTTAAAATTTTTAATATTATTTTTTCTTGCTGGGATATTTTTAATCTGCTTGATAGATACTTCTGCAGCTGAGCCAACGCAGGATACTTCGCGCATGGATATATGGTGTGAGCGGATGCCGTTTCTTTGTGCTCGCAGAATCAAGCCTACAAATACACAGACACCTGCCCTCAAACCCTATATAGTCGGATACACTGAATACCACGATCCGTTGAAGGGCTATAATAAGTTCATGTTTTATTTTAATGACAAGTTCTACCGCTATGGACTTATTCCTGTTGCCCAGGCATATAACAATATCATGCCTGATGCGGCACAAACAAGTGTAGGCAATTTTTTTTATAATATTAAGATTCCTATTTATGCGGTAAATCATCTGCTGCAGTTAAAGCCCCGCTTGGCAGGCCGTAATTTTATGCGTTTGGGAATCAACAGTACCATAGGAATACTGGGACTTTTTGACCCGGCCCAAAGCTGGTTTTCTATCGAAAAACAAGAGACGCATTTGGATGACACATTGGCGCAGTACGGCATGGGGTACGGAATGTATATTGTGCTGCCGCTTGCCGGCTCCTCTGATCTAAGGGGAACGTTTTCCGGGGTTGTGGAATACTATTTAAATCCGATTGTTTATTTGACCGAACAGCCGAATACCACACTTATCCAGGGTTATGATTACTTCCAGGAATTTGCTCCTAATGCCGAAAATTATAAAATACTCTACGACAAAAGCGATGATCCATATATCTTTTTTAGAAACTTTTATCTACAAGGAGTGCTTCGTGATGAAGATTTCTGAGAGACTGACCCGCACATTTATAAAGGCGATCATTGCTCATCCGGTAGTTGTTCTGGTGGTGTTTTTATTATGCTCTATTGTTTTGGCCTCACAGGCATTGTTGTTTAGGATCGATGCCTCGGCGGATACTTTGCTGATGCGTAATAACCGGAATTTTATCAATACCCAGATTGTAAATCGCAATTTCTCTCCGCGTGAATTTTTGATAATCGCTTATAAACCAAAAAAAACAGAAATCTTTTCTAAAAATACTTACAAGGCGATAGAAGAGATCACGGAAAAACTCGAGGCATTCGAGCGTGTGAAAAGTGTACGGTCACTGATCAATGCCCCTCTTTTCTTATCAGCCAAGAGCAATATTTCCGCAAGCCTGGATTACTCGCAAACCACAATAAAAAAACAGGACTATACCCCGGAGGAGTTAAGAGCGATGTTTAAGGATCATCCTCTTTATGAAGATCTTCTGGTCAATAAACAGCAGGATGCAACTGCGATACAAGTGCTGTTTAAAATAAATCCCCAGCTGGATAAGATATATGAGCAGATTACAATGCTGCAGAAACAGTCTTTAAGCAAGCCGCTTTCTATGGAGCAGCAAGAAAAAATAAAGGAGCTTAAAGCTGAAGCGCATCCGATCGAGCAGGAATTGGATAAACAGCGCAGAGAAGAGGTACGGCGTATACGTGAAATGCTTTCCGATTACAGTGAACAGGCTGAAGTATATTTGGGAGGAGTGCATGTGCTCGGTTTTCAGCTTATAAACATCATCAGGAACGACCTGGTTTTTTTTGGCGGTATCATAAGTGTGATAATCTGCCTGCTGCTTTGGGTCTTGTTTCGTAGCTTGCGTTGGGTGATCATTCCGGTGCTGTGCTGTGCTTGCAGTTTGCTGTGCACTATTGGGCTTTTTGGACTGCTTGGGTTTAAGGCCACAATTATTTCTTCCAATTTCATATCATTGCAGCTTATTCTTACGCTTGCGCTAGTTATCCATCTTATTGTGCAGTACCGGGAGTATCAGATGGAAAAGCCGGACTGGGATCAGCGTAAACTGGTTGAGGAAACCATGATAAGAAAAATAAAACCAAGCTTTTATGCCGGGCTGACCACTTCGGTAGGGTTTGGGTCTCTTATTTTCAGCGGACTTCAGCCGGTTATTTCTTTTGGCTGGATGATGATTATTGCTATGTTCTTTTCGCTTATGGTCAGCCTTATTCTTTTTCCCTCAATAGTCATGATGTTTAAAAAAGGTCGTCAACCATCAAAGTACAGATTTTCACAAGCAATTCTGGGATTCTTTTCCGGACTGGCCCTGCAGCATCGAGTGAGGGTGAGCATTATTACTGTATTAGTGCTGCTTTTATCTGTTGTCGGCATGGTTTTACTTGATGTGGAGAACAGTTTTATTAATTATTTCCGGGATTCAACGCTGGTGTATAAAGAGCTGTCTTTTATAGACTGTAATTTCGGAGGAACGACACCGCTTGATCTGGTATACAAGCTTAAACAAAATGATCTAAATCGGGACGTTTTGCTGTCCTCAGATAATATGCTGCAGCTGCAGAAAATTCAACAGGCTTTGGATAAATACAAGGCTGTGGGAAAGATAATATCACTGGTTAACATCGCTGATCTTGCCCGCCAGGTCAATAAAGGCATTCCGTTGACAGAATATGAATTTACTTCATTGTATTGGATAATACAGGAATCAGTAAGCAAAGATCTGTTGGGGTCATTTTTTTCGGAACCGGAATCGCAAGCTCGTTTTGGCGTTCTGATCCAGGATACGACTCCGGGATTGGATCGCAAACAGTTGCTTAAAGACATAAAAAACGACCTAGAAGTCATGGGCATAGATAAAGAGCAATATATGATGACTAATTTATTTGTGCTGTATCAGGATATTCTTCAGCGGTTGTTCAGGTCACAGGCAATGACTTTGGGAATTGTTTTTATTGCTTTGGCATTAGCCTTTGGGGTTCTTTTCCGTTCATTCAAGATCGCGCTTATCTGTATTATCCCGAATCTCATAAGCACTGTAGCCATACTCGGAATAATGGGCTGGATGCGCATATCGCTTGATCTTATGACGATTACGATTGCTTCAGTGGCGATGGGCATTGCTGTAGATGACACGATCCATTATGTCCATCGTTATCAGGAAGAACGCCGGAAACAAGCAAAAAAAGAGGCTGTAATCAAGACACACAACAGTGTCGGCCACGCGATATTATTTACTTCGCTGATAATAATTATCGGATTTTCGTTACTGTGTTTTTCTGATTTTATGCCCAGCGTGCTATTCGGCCTGCTTACCGGATTATCAATGCTTATCGCTTTAATCCTTGATCTGGTCTTATTGCCGATAATGCTGCGAAAATTTGTTTAGATTTTTTGGTTTTGTCCATAAAGAAAAACGCGTTCCGGCTCATCCCGGAGAAATATTACTTGAAGAATTTCTGAATCCAATGGCTATGACTCAGACCCAGTTGGCTAAGGATATGGGGGTTCCTATTCAAAGGATCAATACTCTGGTAATCGGAAAAAGAGGGATTACGCCTGAGACTGCTATTCTACTATCAATTATTTTGAAGACTAGCCCGGAGTTTTGGATGAATTTGCAGGCCGGGCATGATTTCAAAAATCATCTACACCTCAAGGAACAGAAATCCCCCATCAAGTAAACGGAACCCAATTCCAAACCCGCATTGGAATTGGGTGTTTTTATTGTGGTAAAGTTTATACCTAAAAAGTTGCGAAAATCGTCCTCGCGGGAGAGTGGCCCACCGTAAGGTATGCTTGTATTGTCAAAGAGCAGAGAGTATACATAGCTTAGATGAGAGATTTAAATCTTTCGGCGTCAATTCGGAAAAAGAATTTGTGGCAGGATTGCTCAATAAATGGTAAACTTTAATACTTTTTATATTAAGAATATACAGTTTATACGAGAAACAGGATTGGGATGAGAAATAGTAAACAATTAATTGCTTTTGTGCTTGTTTTTCAGCTTATATTCAGCACTCCGCTACTCTTGGCGGCAAATCCAAGTGCCGAGCAGATGCTTTCTCCGGCTATAGTTATGCAGGAGCCTGTAATCGGTGAGGCCTGCAGACGGCTGGAGGTGCCATTGCTGAATTGGCAGAGCCTGCCAAAAAGAACAAAATTAAGCGGAAACGCTTTTATTCCTGTATACAAAGCCGGAGAATTAAAAACAGGCCTGGGAGCTATCGGAGGGCATTTAGTACGCGACACTGAAGGCGGGTATAGTTATCGTATTGGCGGTGATTTGGGTCAATATCCTGTTTATGGGGATAACGAGACGCGTTTGGGAGGTGATGGCAGGATTGCCGGGGCAGCCGCGGAAAATATTTCCCGCAGATGGAATCTAATATCTGAAAAAAAATTAAATGTTGAAGATATCCATTTTAAACTAAATGAGCTGGCAGAGCAGGGAGATGAAAAAGCTGTCAATTTTATCCGCGATATGGGTGAAGAACTGGGCCGGGCGCTTAAGGTTTTTTTTGATAGGTACGCGGAAGAACTTCCGATAAAGACAATTGTACTCGCGGGCGGTATTGGTGAGGTTTTTGGAAAAAATATAGATGGAAGAGATGTTTTTGTTGAAGGGATAAATAGCGGACTTGATGGTTTAAAAATAAAAATTGTTCGTTCGGATTTAAACTGGATAAGAGAAATTATTGCTTTTCCTCCGGACGCGCAAATAGGAGATGTTAACAGCCGCGGACAAAGGATTGTGAATATTAATCTTAGTATCGGCGGGACAAAGCTTGGTATCGGCGCGGTTAACGCTAAAGGTGAATTCATTGTAAACCAGATTTTAATAGAAGATATGATTAAAAAAGCCGGTTCGGCTGAAGAAGCAAGAAAAATATTTTTTGAGACAATAATAGACAAGGTAATGACGCTTAAACAGGCTTATGATCTTGATGTCCGGCAGGTGCATATAGCCTGGCCCGGTCAGGGAGAATATGCAAAAGGGGTTATCCATACGACCCCGAATATTTGCTGGCAAGACGAGCCTATATTTAGTTTTAAAGATGAATATCCGCTTATCGCGGAATTGAGCAGGGTGTTGAGTGTTAAATATAAAAGCGACATTCCTCTTTTTCTGGAACATGATGCCGCGGCCGCGGCATTAGGGGAAGCTTTATTTGGAAAGTTGGCGGATGTAATTAATTCTGAAGATGAAGTCGGCATGCTCCTGGGCTTAGGCTCGGGAGTAGGCGCGGGTTTTCTTAGAAGCACGCCATATACTGCCAGAGAACTGGTGAGCGGATATTTTGATTTTCTTAGAACAAATAAACGCATAAGCAATGATGAGATGGATGTCTATAAGAAAAAATTACGGGAATTTGATTTTTCTCCTTATCACAGCCTTATAAAGGAAATATATCTCTCAAACGATACCTCAAGAATAGAATTCCTGACTGGTGTTCTCGCGGTTATTACTGCCGGATACAGCCCGATTCTTGTTTCTGATTTTAATGATACCCTGACCCTGCAGACAGATAGGGCTGAAGAATTAGACCGGGTGAACAGGGAATTTACCGCGGAAACCGCGCGGCATATCCGGGAAATACTTGAGCTGGAAGGAAGCTTCACAATTTTATCCGCTACGACAATGCAGAGATTAGAGCAGATGATGATTGATACAGCGGAATTTAATGAGATCTTCAGCAGTTATTTACAGCTTTTAGGCAGGTTTTACCTTCTGCCCAATACAGGTACGGAGGATTGGAAGTACAGCGATTCGCGCGGAAAGTACATTTTACTAAAAAAGATGCAATTGTCAAAAGAATTAAGCCGGGTGGATGGTCATGGAAAAAAAATTAAGTTTAAAGATGTTGATCCTCGCCGCGGTCCCAGGCTGGTGGAAAGATATAAGGAAATACTAAGTGCTGTGCTTGAACTGTTTAAGCTTGAAGATTTTCTGCGGATAGCGCGGATAAAGGGGGAGCAGATTGAGGATAGAACTTCGCAGATAAATATCCAGGTTATGGGAAAAGACGCTGAATTTGAGGTCCGGAACGCGTATTCTCATTATGAGCAAAACAAGGCTGAAGAGCTGGGTCAAAATCAGGAAATACGGCGATTTTTGATTGATGAAAAAAATTATAGTGAAGAAGATCTCCAGGGACTGCGGATTAATCTGCGGGATGTTTATTGTGCTTTTGTCAACCGGCTGGCCGGGCAGGTTGACCTGGAGGATCAGGAAGATAGAATAATGCAGGATAAATTGGAAGCATATGCGGCTCTTAAAAAAATAGCTTTGCCGGCAATGGATGTTGCTGATGAGGCTAGAATCCCGATCAAGACCCGCCGTGGCGGACGCAATAATATGGAAGGGGTTTTGCTGGGCATGGACAAAGGATATGGGATTCGCAGGATTGCTCAGGCTATGGAACAGCCGCTATGGACTATTGTTTATTGCGGGGATAATTTTAAAGCGGGAAGTAATGATCGACCGGTATTGCCTATTGCCGGCATCAGTATTAATGTCGGGGAAAAGATCGGCGCGGTTGATAACGCGAAAGTTATTCACGCCAAGCAAAAGGGGCCGGAGGGGCTGTTTGAATTTTTTAAAATTTTGAGTGCTGTTTTATTGATCACTAAAGAAAACCGTCCAATTAAAAAGACAAATTTCCTGAATGAATCAAAAAGTAAATTCACCCCGGAAGATATTATTTATCCGCAAAAAGTTTTAATGGCGATTTAGGAATATCCAGGTTAAACAGACGAGGAAGCGAATATGGAGCCCAAGGTAAATTTAAGGAAGCAGAGACGGAATTTAAAAAAGGCTTGGAGGTTGACCAGTTCTATGAACCGGCAAAGGCATGTTTGAAAATAAACCAAGATGCGTTAGGGGTACTATAATTTGGCTGTGGTGTATTATTCTAAAGGGCAATATGCCTGATCTATTAAACATTACGATATGGCAATTGAGTTGGGTCAATCCTAATTTTTTAGAGTATATAAAGCCATACCGCAAATAGAGATTCTTGAAATAATCTACCATGCTTTTTAAATTATTTGAGAATCTGAATTTTTCATGATAAATATTTCTTGAAGCACTCATAATGCAAGCCGCGATTTATAGCTCTTACTTAAAAGAATTAATATTTTACACTTAATTATATGATAAAATAAATTAAAGTTGTTAAGGATGATTAATATAAACGTGTGGGGGGAGATAATTAGGGAATGAATATGATTAAATTAAAAATAAAATTTACTATATTGCTTTTAGCCGTCTGTTTTGTGTTTATAATGGGCTCTAATGCTAAGGCGGATAATACTCCTTTTGGTATCGGCACATTTCTTTCTTGGAATCATGAGTGGAATAATTATATGTACAATGATCAACAAGAAATAGATAGGGCTGTAGGGATGTTAAAGGAGCTAGGAGTTTCGATTATTAGAAATGAATTCTCTTGGAATGAAATAGAAGCAACTCAAGGGGTTTTTAATTTTGAGCGATATGATTATATTGTAAAGGTCTGTCAAGAGCAGGACATTGAAATATTAGCTGTATTAGGATTTTCGGCTCCCTGGACAGGACGGCAGTGGAACGATGCTCCGGCTGATGAAACAGTATTTCTGAATTATGTTAAAGTTGTTGTCGAGCGCTATAAAAATTCAATAAAATATTGGGAATTCTGGAATGAGCCGGATACAAGTCTTTATTGGAATCCGCAGGACAGTATGAAAACATATACCCAAATGCTAAAGAAAGTGTATAAAACGATTAAAGAAATTGATCCATCAGCAGTAATTGTTTTAGGAGGATTAGCAAATAATCAGTATTTTTCCTTAAAGAGTGTATTGAAAAATGACGGAGCTGATTACTTTGATATTGTTAATATTCATCCCTATGTAAGCCCGAATAATGGCGAGGGGATAAAGCAGATAAGCATCTTAATAAATAATATAGATAAGGAATTAGCTAAACGTAATCTTAATAAAAAAATCTGGATAACCGAAATAGCTTGTCCTGGCATAGCCCAATCTAACGCAAGTAAATGGTGGCTTGGTGAATCTCAAAATGAGCAGGAACAAGCCCAATTTTTAAATGAAGTTTATGCTTTAATAAATACGCATAAAAATGTAGAAAAAATATTTTGGTCAATGTTTCGGGATACAGATCATTTTAAAGATGGGATTGATTATTTTGGATTGCTGGCTGGGGATTATACTCCAAAGCCAGCATATTTTGCTTATAAACAGATTATTGATAATATTAATAAAAAAAGTGAATAATTAAAGGATACAATCCTTAATTATTCGATCATGTTTTTTAAACAAACTAAAACCTTTGCTCTGAGAATTTATCAGGGCAGATTTTTTTGAGATTTAATGAATTTTTATAACTGTTGTAAACCATGGAAAATATTTGTGGAATAATTTATATTCTTTTTCCGGTTACGGTTATTTCCTCGCGGTCATGGTAGAGTTGGCGGATTTTAAGTATAGAACAATAGCCGATTAATCCTGTCACCGGATCATTAATCTTTTTAATGATCGCGATAGGATCGCTGCGGCCAATTTTTAGATTTACGATGAATTTTTTACACCAGCCTTGTTTTAGCCATGTGTGGAATATCTGCAAAATAATCTCTGGTTTTTCGATAATATCACAGAATAACCAATCAACCTTTAATTTATTCCCAGGCTTGAATTTTAAAGCATCTTGTTTTAGATGGGTAAGATTGGGGTGGTTGGCGATTCCTGGGCTAATCAGGGCATTGTCAATAGCGATTACTTTTGCTTCGCGTTTTAGCGCGCTGTAAGTCCAGCCGCCGGGAGCTGCCCCTAAGTCAACTATTTGTTCATTAGCTTTAGGCTGACAATCAAGCAGAATGAAGGCTTCTTCTGCTTTAAGATAAGAACGTGAAGGCGCGTTTTCATCCATCTGCATGCGCAGGCAGGAGCCGATAATCGCCGCCTCAGCCGCAAAGGCTTGCTTAAAATCAGAAAAATAGACAAAAAACCCTTCAATCGGCTTTGTTGAAAAAGGAGCGGGTTTTGTTAAAAGTTTTGCCAGCCGCGGCATTTTTTTACTGATTTTCTTATGCCAGGTAATTTCAACTGATTTGGCTCGCTGCGATAAGCTTTCGATATCAGCGTGTAAACACAAAGCCGGTAAATTGTTTTCAATCTGTTTTCCCTGCATTGAGCTAAAAAAAAGATCAGCCAGCTTTCCGGCAAAATCATTGACTGCCGAAGCATTGATTCTAATCGGGTTTATTAATATGGTTTGGGCAAAACATAATTGGGTTTGTCGCTGGGCAATATTTTGCTTTAACGAATCATCGCATTGAACAAGAATCCAGCAATTACCTTGTTCTTTAATTAAATACTTATCTAAGACAAGTTCTCGAACGAGAATATTTTCGTAATTGGGTTTACAGGTTATCAGTAAATTCATTGTATTTTCTCCCGGTTAATAAATGATATGTTATCACAAACTTCTATTTTTTAATAGGCTCGCTTTTTTAGCTGAAAACTTAGAGGGTTTTTGTTTATCATTTTCTAACAGAAGTGGTATAATTAGAAAAGCAGCAGAGATTATGTTGAGATAGAGGGATCATTATGATGCGACTTTCTGAGTTTAGCCAGTCTAATTTATTCGCGAGTCTTATTTTCGGTTCTATTGGCTTTGGTGTTTTTATTTACGGTAAAAAAATGACTTTATGGCGGCCGATGACTATTTTGCTCTTACTGCGGCATTGTATTTTTGGCAATGGAAATTGACCGGAGGGGGTTTAATTAAAATCCAATAAATTACTTTTGTGGAGTCGAACAATTTGCTTTTTCTCCGGAAAATTAACGCATATCGGATGCGGCTAAGAGCATCTCTAGCGAGTTTGATTAAATATTAAAAAACTAAAAAAAGCATTATTAATGCTTAGAATAATTTAAATGCTCCGCAAGGCTTTAGCTGTTTGTTAAAATAGTTTATAGATTTATTTTTTTATGCAAAGAGGGAGTTACTGTAATGAAAAAAATTCTTCTAGGATTTTTAGGGATTATTTTTATGGTCAATTTGCACGCCGGCTATGCTCAAGATCTGCATATTGTTGAAGAGGCTCTTGTCGGGAATAAAGAGAATGTCGAGCTGCTGCTTGAGCAGGGCGCGGATATAAATACCACTTTTGATAATGGCGAGACAGCTTTAATGCTGGCAGCTTATAACGGACATATTGAGATCGTAAAGCTTTTGCTTGCCCATAACGCGGAGGTTAATGCCCAGCGCTTTGATCTTGGCGTTACGGCTTTACATGCGGCAGTTCAGGGAAATAATTTGGAGATTGTTAAATTACTGGTCAAGCATAATGCGCTGATAAATGTGGTTTCGAGTACCGGAATTACTCCCCTGATGCTCGCGGCTGAGAACGGATGGCTGGATATCTCCTGCTTTCTTATCGCGCAAAAGGCATTGCTAAACGCGTGTAATGATGAAGGCTATACTGCGCTGATGCTTGCTGCTAATCGCGGACATTTGGAAATTGTTAAGCTGTTGATTGAATCCGGGGCAGTTTTGGATATAACAACAAATCAAGGATCGTCAGCTTTTGATCTGGCTGATCAGGTCTCAAGTCGTATGGCGAATTATATTGCTTTGTGTTTGGAGAAACAGCACGGAATTCCTGAAATGCCTGAGGCCAAAGTCAATCCGCGGATTATTCCGCAGGCTCAGCCGATTTATAATTTGCTTAAGGCAGTTAAAATTTCTGACATTAAGTTGTTTAAAACAGTATTTTCACCCAGGGTAAGATTAAGATTGGCAGCGCAGGATTGGCAAAATGCGCTGGAGAATTATAAAAAGACTTTACCTGGGAATTGGGGCGATTTTATGCTCAATGATTTCAGCTTTGTGTTTAACGGCAAGGATGATCAGGGCAAGGTGACAATTAATTATAAAGGCAAGGCCCAAGGCGCTTTATTGGTATTTAAACAAGGAGCTAAATGGAAGCTTGATGAAAACTAAGCTGCTTAAAAGCAGTGGGCAACTCAAGTACTCAGGGAGAACTCCGGTGATTAATGTGAAAATATTATCCCAGCCAGACGATGTAACCTGCGGTCCTACCAGCCTGCACGCGGTGTACAGCTTTTATCGAGATAACATTAGCCTGCGCCAGGTAATTAAAGAGGTTTCTTATCTGGAAGAAGGAGGGACTTTGGCGGTTTTACTCGGTAAACATGCCCTTGGCCGCGGATATGAGGCTGAAATTTATACATACAATTTAAAAATATTCGATCCAACATGGTCCGGGCTGACAAATACGGATATTTTAAATAAACTTAATAGCCAGTTGGCGTATAAAAAAGGGAAAAAATTTGAACAAGCTACTTTGGCGTATATGTCTTTTATCAAAGCTGGCGGGATTATCCGGTTTAAAAATCTTTCAACAGCATTATTAAAAGATTACTTTGAGCAAAATATACCGGTACTGGCAGGCTTAAGTTCAACCTATTTGTACCAGTGCGCGCGCGAATATACAGGATTAAATGACTTAACTGTATATGATGATGTGCGCGGTTATCCCAGCGGCCATTTTGTGGTTCTTTGCGGCTATGATCAGCACGGAAAGCAGATAGTGGTTGCGGATCCCTATAAGGCAAATCCAATATCCAGCGACCAGTATTATAGTGTTAATATCGGGCGGTTGATAAACGCGATTATGCTGGGAATCCTAACCTACGATGCTAATCTATTGATCATTAAGCCTAGAAAAAGAAAGGGGTAGCTTTGCGGAATATTATTGTAGTAAATAATCCTAAAACCTGGGATCTGCGAATCGAAAACGTTGAGGTGATTTCAGCAGCTGATTATTTGAACAAGAGCGAGAATATAGATACGCGCCAGACCCGGATTTTTAATCTCTGCCGTTCTTACCGCTATCAGGCAACAGGTTATTATGTTTCCTTGCTGGCTGAGGCCCGCGGCCAGAGAGTTTTCCCCAGCGTTATGACTATTCAGGATTTCGCGTCGCAGAATATCGTAAAAGCAATGTCTTTAGATCTGGAAGATTTGATCCAGAAAACATTGGCCCCGCTTAAATCAAATGAATTTATCTTGAGTATCTATTTTGGGAAGAATGTGTCTGCGCGCTATGATGAATTAAGCCGGCGGATATATAATCTTTTTCAATCGCCTTTATTAAGAGCAAAATTTATATTCACTAAAAAATGGCAGATTCAAAATATCAATGTTGTCTCGATGAGCGATGTTCCGGAAGCACATAAACCGTATTTGGTGGAATTTGCCGCTGAATATTTTAGGCGGAAACGGTTTAGCCGGGCAAAATTAAAACAGTACCGTTATGATTTGGCTATTCTTGTAGATCCGCAGGAAGAAAATCCTCCTTCAGACAAACATGCTTTGGATAAATTCGTTGATGCCGCGGAGAAAATGGGCTTTTGGACAGAAATCATTGGAAAAGACGATATTAATAAACTTGTCGAGTTTGATGCCTTGTTTATCCGGACAACGACCAGTACAAATCATTTTACCTATCGTTTTGCCCGCCGCGCTGTGGCTGAGGGGCTTGTGGTTATCGATGATCCGCAGTCAATATTACGCTGTACAAACAAGGTATATCTGGCAGAATTACTTTCCAAAGCGCATATCCCTACACCGAAAAGCTTTTTTATCCATCGCGATAATAAAGAACTTGTTTCCAGTCAGTTGGGGTTTCCCTATGTTTTAAAACAGCCGGACAGCTCTTTTTCCAAGGGAGTTGTAAAAGTGGAAAACACAGAAGAGTTTAACCGCGAACTGGATATACTTCTAAAAATCTCCGACTTGATAGTCGCGCAGGAATATATGCCTTCGGAATTCGACTGGCGTATTGGTATTCTGGACCGCAAGCCGTTATTTGCCTGCAAGTATTTTATGGCGCAAGGACACTGGCAGATCTATAACTGGCGGGAAAAGAGAAAAACTCGGCAATATGGCAAGGTTGAGATTATGTCGGTTGAGGAAGCGCCGGCAGATATAGTAAAAATTGCTTTGAAATCTGCTAATTTAATTGGCAATGGGTTTTACGGTGTTGATCTTAAACAGCAAGGCGATAAAACTTTTGTTATTGAGATCAATGATAATCCCAGCGTTGATTCTGGGGTGGAAGATAAGGTGCTTAAAGACGAGCTCTATCTCAGAGTTATCGACTTTTTCGCTCAACAACTCAAAGATCAGGATAAACCCTATGAAACTAAAGAAATTAAAACTGTTTGAAGGTATTGGTGTTGAAGTTGAATATATGATCGTTGCCGATAAAGATCTGCATGTTTTACCGATCGCCGATACTCTGCTTTCTGGAGGCAGCGGAAAAAAACATTGTGAACGAAAATTTGGCAGAGTGGCTTGGTCGAATGAACTTTCTTTACATGTTATTGAAATAAAAACCTTGGCTCCGATGACTGATACTGCCGAGCTGCCAAGACTGCTCCAGCCGCAGATAAAACAGATCAATTCATTCTTAGCAAAACATCAAGCTAAACTGTTGCCCGGCGGAGCGCATCCGTTTATGGATCCGCTTACCGAAACCCAGGTCTGGCCTCACGGAAACCGGATGATCTATAAAACCTATGACCGGATTTTTAATTGTTCCGGACATGGCTGGGCAAACCTGCAGTCAACGCATCTGAATATATCTTTTAGTAATGACCAGGAATTCAGCCGTTTGCACGCGGCAGTGAGATTTTTGCTGCCGTTATTGCCGGCGCTGGCGGCAAGTTCTCCGCTGATCGAAGGCAAAGCAACTGGATCTTTGGATAACCGGATGCTTTTTTACGCGAAAAATCAAAAAAAGTTTCCTCGGAACGCGGGTAAGATTATCCCGGAAGCAAATATAAAAAGCCGCAAGGATTACGAAACGCGGATTCTTATGCCGATGTACAAAAGCATTGCTAAGCTTGACCCGCAGAAGCGTTTGCAATATGAATGGCTTAATTCCCGGGGCGCGATCGCCCGGTTTGAGCGTTACGCCCTTGAGATAAAATTGCTCGATTGCCAGGAGTGTCTTCAGGCTGAAACAGCGGTTTGCGCTTTTATAATTGCCGCCTTGAAATTTTTAGTTAATGAACAGACGATCAGCTTCTCTAAACTATCGGCCTGGCCAAACAAGCCTTTGCTAAAAATTTACGCGGACGCGGTGCGCAAAGGATTAAAAGCAGTTTGTCCTGATACCGCGTATTTAAAAGCCTGGGGAATCAAAGACAAGAAGACCTGCGGTTATGACAAAATTATTCGCCATATCATTGGGCAAATTACCGCGCAAGGATACTTAGATGATAAAGCTTTTGGGCATGTGTATGACCTTATTTTAAGTCAAGGTAATCTGTCACAGCGGATTCTGCGCAGCTTAAACAAGGATGTTTCCCGAGAAAACATAATCCGCGTTTATCAGCGGCTGGCTGATTGTCTGGAACAGAACAAGCTATTTGAAGGTAAATAAAAAACATGCGAATTGTTACCTGTGAACATGCCGCGAATAAAGTACCGGGTGTGTATAAGCATCTTTTTAAAAGCAATCAGGCTATTTTAAAAACACATCAAGCTTATGATGCCGGCGCGCTGGAATTAGCCCGCGGGCTGGCTGGGCAGCTAAACGCGTCTTTTTTTCTATACAGTAATACGCGTCTGCTCATCGACGTAAACCGCTCTCTGGGGCATCCGCGTTTATTTTCTTGCTTTACTAATCTGTTAGATATAAATCAAAAGAACCAGCTGATCGAGCACTATTATAAAGCTTACCGCAGGCCTGTGGAAAATATTATAAATGCCGCGGTTAAAAAAAATCAGCAAGTGCTGCATGTTTCAGTGCATAGTTTTACTCCGCTCTTAACAGGGAAACAGCGGAATGCGGATATCGGATTGCTTTATAATCCGGCAAGACAGGCTGAAGTCGACTTATCTAATATATTAAAAAAAAAGATTCAAGCTGTTGCTAAAGGGTTTAAAGTCCGCTGCAATTATCCTTATCAAGGCAAAAGCGATAGCCTGGTAAGCTTTGTCCGCAATTATCTGCCGCCGGCTGCGTATCTCGGCATTGAGCTGGAAATTAATCAGAAAATCTTGGGTAATTTTAAACAATGGCGCTGCTTAAAAGCGATTTTAGGCAAAGTATTTTCCGAAACAGCAGAGTCGTATGATGTTTAACCAGAAAAAGGAGAGCAAATGAAAATATTACTTATATCATCAAGCCCGCGTAAAGAAAAAAGTCAGACCTTTGTTTTGCAAAAGAAGTGCTAAAAGGATGATGTGGATATGATTTTAGAAAAAATGCTTGAAATTGAAAACGCAAGGACGCCATACTTAATTATTCCAGCATGCTTTTTTGGCAAACTAAAACCGTTGTTCTGAGAATTTATCAGGGCAAGGGTTTTTTGTTTGCGGAGATTCGGGAAATTTCTCCTGTTTTAATCGAATAAATTTGGTTTTTTATAATTAGAGATTAATTGTTTTAGCGGGTTTTTATTTGTTTAGGTTTTTTTAAATAAAAAGAGTATAATTATGAGGTAATGAATTTAATGTGAACTTAAACAGCCAAAAAAGGGGGGTGTTATGAACAAAATTAATGCAAAGCTTATTCTGGGTATTTGTGTTTGTTTTATTCTGTTTATGGCCTCAGTGGTTAAAGCCGAAGAGGGATTAACAATTGTTAATCAGCTAAGCAATGAACTACAGCAGCAAGGTACAGTCACGTCTGATGAGGCAAAGGCGCTAGAGCCTTCGATTAGAGAGATGATTGAAAAAGGGGAAAGTAGGCAAGAAATAAAAAATGTTATTGCTCAGGCAGTAACACAGGCGCATGCCCAAGGACTTAGAGGCAAAGATTTGGCAGCTAAAGTTCATGCCGCAATTCAGGAGCGCAAAATGCAGAGGACTGAAGCTAAAACAGCGGCTAAAAATAAAAGCAGTAAAATGGATGGAGCAACTAAAGGAAAAAGCAGCGGAAAGAATAATAAAGGAAAAAGATAGTTTAAATAGCGATACAACTAGGGTCAGCCTGAGAGAGAACGTGACCCTATTCTTCTATGGAGCGGAAACCGGTTAGATAGAGGAAGATATTATGGGAGCTGAATGGACCAGATAATTCAATTGCTGTAGGCGGGAAGTTATTTCGGGCTGAGTATGGGGATATGTCTTTCGCGCAAGTTCCGCGGCATCTAGCTTCACATTGGTCAGCATGCTGCCCGAAGGCAGGTAATATCCTTGGCTTATCTGCCGTAGGATTTCTTCTGGTAATGTGCCGATTAATTTTTTATCCATATCGTACCCGTATGTTAGAAAATAATCATCGGCAACTCCGGCAGAGATATTCATATAGGCGTCTTCAGAGGTAGTTTTTCCCACCATGCCACCGGCAATAGTTCCCACGGCGACAGTCTTTATAAGGTCTACATCTAATAATGTTCCGACAAATGCGCCGGCAGCAGCGCCGACAAATGCGCCGCTAAGTGTATGATCATTTTTTTCGTGAATATCAAGAGCAATCCAGTATTTTACCGTCCCGGATCCTGATTGTTTAGAATTGGATATCATGGTAACGGATTCGTCCTCATAAAAAAGAAGTCCGCTGAAGTTCTTCCCGATATCTTTCGAAGCCTCCGGAAGGTACTTGTAGTGGTTTTTCGCCAATTCCAATAAACATTTGCCGGCGTTGTTATTTTTTGCGCTAAGAAGCGAAAATAAAGGATACTGCTTTTTTAAGGCGTTCATTAATTCTGTAGGCTCAGCCTCTTCTTTTGTTATTTTCCAGGAATGTTTATCAATAGCCTGGATCATGGACAAAAGATTAGCGGCTGTTGAGCGCTGATTTTGGTCTATCTGTAATTTCTTCAATTCGTTAAACGCGTTAGTTAGCTCTTTATTTAGATGGTTTTGCTCTCTTTCTAAGTCTCTCTGTGCCATCTCTTGCTGATATTGCGGAGAGGATAGCCTAGTTATCAGTGTGGCGTATCCGCGGTATGCCCCGTATAGAGCGGATATAACAAGAAAAATAATGGTGATGCTCAAAATTACTTCTAAGAAATAAAAAGCGTTAAGACCGGAGGGCTCCTTGGAAATTACAGGGAAAGATTCCTCAGAAGCGGTTCTGCCGATATTGAATGAGTTTTCTATGGAATCAGCTTGTATGTTTAATGAAGGGTTCAGATATTGGGTTCGATAACCGGTATCCTGTTTTGAGGAAGCGCTGAAAGCGAACAGGTTTACGGCCAAAAAACAATTAATTACAACCGCGATTAATAATTGTACTGCTAAATTCTTCTGCATGGTTTTCCCCTGTGAAGATTCTTAACCTAATAATAAAAATGTAATAAAGTCTACCTGACTGTACTATTATTTGCAAGATAGGTCGGGCGCTTGTCGGGTTTGCTTGAATAGGGCATTTTTATAATAGCTTGTAATTAAATAAGTTAGGGATTGTTGTTTTTTTGCAATGCTGAAAAAAATAGGATACACTTTATCATGAATTTTATTTAAAGATTTTATACTAGAGAGAAGTTATGAAAAACTATTTTTTTTTCCGGAGTAAAACATATCGTATTTTAATAATTTCAGGTCTGATTATGATGTTCTCTATAGAGGTGTCATTCGGGGCTGAGGTGTTTACAGCAGCACGGTATTATGCAGTGGATAACTTAGCGCCGTTTTTGAGTATTGATAGGATTGAGATGTTTTTTAATAATTTTACCAATAATAATATACAGCAGGATGAAAATGTTTATATCTCCAAAGCTGCTTTAGTTTCTATCAATTCTTCAGTGTTAAATGGGTTGATTAAACTAGGTAAGAATTCAAAGATCCTCGGTGTGGTTGGAGTTGACAAAAAGTCTGAACATGAGGTAAATAAGCAACCTTTGCTGATCATAGAATCTGACGTAGTTGTTGGTCAAGATGCAATCATTAAAAGTCGGGAAAGTCAGGTCATGATTGGTAAGAATTCCAGAATTTACGCGGAAAGTGGACAGGGATAAATTATTGACAGTATATTAGGCGAAAATGTATATGTGAATGGAACCCAGATTTATAACAGTATTTTAGGCAATGATTCGCATTGTTTGCGTGGTGAAATTAGAGAAGTGAATTATGAAAAATTATCAAAGAAGGCAATAGCGAATGTGGAAGATGCGATGCTTAAATATGTCAACTAAAGCGGGGATATAAGCATTAAGGGCGGGAGTATTGAGGGAAATAGTAAAACAGCGCCAGTAACGATTAAAAGCGGGTTTAAAAGTGATAATTCTTTTGTTAAAGGACAGGTGTTTATTAATGAGGGGGTCAGTTTAACAGGGATTAAGATTTTTGGGTTTGATGAAAATGGTCAGGCAGTAAATACAATCATTGATATAAGTGACCGAAAAAGTTTCAAGTCTGAAACACTCCAAAAAATAGAATATATGATGTGCGAATTTGGTTATGGAGCTGCGGTTATGCAATCGCAGTTATCCAGTAATGTTAATATCGGAGCTTTGAGCAGTGTAGTTGGCACAAACATAGCTAGATCTGTAAAAATTGGAACAGGCGCGACGGTAAAGGGAACCCAAACTCAGCAGCGGCCTGATTGGTACCGCCAGTCCGAATATCTTGGGCAAGAGGCCGAAGCTGAAGCATGGGAAACAATTTATAGCGTGGCTATAGCGCAAAATGTTGCCATTGGAAATAATGTGTATATTGAAGGCACGGTATCAATTGGAAAAAAAGTAAGTATTGGGGATGGGGCGATTATTATTGGTAATATAAAGATCGAGGATAATATGGAAAATTGAATTACAATCCACCGCGTGTTTACTGAAAAAATTACTATTTTACAAATGAGTATATGTTATGATAGTATAAGTAGATATAGTTAGGGGTGATTAACAAAAACAAGGGGGGCGGATGAAGAATATTATTATAGGCTTATGTATTATTTTTGGTTCTCTAGTAATTATTAATAGTGTGAAGGCTAGTGAAGTAGAGGCGCTAATAGATGTATTGATTAAGAATAATGTAATATCAGAAGGAGACGCGGCGGATCTTAAATCAGAATTAAAGCTTGAACAAGAAACATCAAAGGTAGAGACAAAAGTAGAAATAAAGGAAGAATTATCAAAAGAGGGAATCCCGTTGGCTAGCGGGGCAAAAGTTAAATTTTACGGTTCCTTAGATATTGTGGGATATACTCAGGAAGGAGTTAATTTTACTAAAGGCAATACCGTAGCTTTTGCTGAAAATATCGCGAAATTAGGAGCTAAAACTCAATTCACAGATGAAGTTAGCGGTGATTTTAGAATTGTTTCCGCAAATACTTCCGGAGATGACAGCCTTTTTTATGGGACAGCGACAGACAATACCATGGTGGACGTTGATCTGGCTAATTTAACTTTTAGTGATATTGGAAGTTTTAATATTGATCTAACCTTAGGGCGCCAGGAAATTGTAATTGGTGATGGTTTTATTATCGGTGATGGCCGCGCGGATACAGTGGCTCAGTGGTCAGTGCCATTAAAATCTTTTGACGGAGCTCGGGCAACATTAAATAACGATTTTGGCACAGTTGATTGTTTCGCGGCGTTTATTGATAATGACTGGACTCAGTATCTGGGTTCTTACGATGCCGGACCTCCTGAATATCAGGACCAGCTGCCGCTTACAGCGTATACTGGAGGAGGGGAACTTTATGGAGTTAACCTGCATCACGAAAAATGGGATATAGGAGCATTTTTCAAAGATGATAATAGCGAGCTGGAAAATGATACAGTGGCTTTAAGTGTTAAGGCTTTATATGAAGTGCCGGCAATCTCCGGGCTTACTCTTGATGGTGAGATTGTAAGGCAATTAGGAAGCACCAGTGTTGACAGGGCTAATCTTTTGACTGATAGAAAATTGGACCGAGAAGCTTGGGGCGGACATATGGATGCTACTTATAAATTTGAATCCTGCCGTTTTGCTCCCTATATTGGGACAAGCTATATTTACTTCTCCGGGGATGACGCGGATTCAACCGATACTAATGAAGCGTTCGATCCGTTATTTTTCGATGATACGGATAATGGTAAATGGTATATAGGCAATATTGTTGGCGGGCAGGGGCAGATTATTAATTCCAATGAAAAAGTAATTAAATTAGAATTAGGCTGTACCCCTGATTCATCAACACAGTTGCGTCTGCAGTTTTTTAATATCAGGCTTGATAGAGGTATTGATTATGATTTTACGCGCAAGAATTATGCTAATGAAGTTAACCTGATTTTTGATTATTGGCCGAATGAAATATTCTATTGCGGGGCTCAATTTGGGATGTCTCATCCTCTTGAAGCAGCCAGGTATTGGAACGCGGACGCGAATACCGGAAAAGAGGCAACAGAAAATATTTATGAATTTGTTGTTTGGGCTGGAGTCGAATTTTAATGAAAATAAAAAGGATAAATGCTATGAAAATAATTCTTGCGGGTATGATCGGGATTGTTTTAGTCGCGAATTTTGCTTTGAAAGATGTTTTTGCTCAGGACGAAAAGTTATCCAAAGAACTTAATGTGTTTAACTGGGAAGATTACTTTGGAAAAACTACATTAAGCGACTTTGAAAAGAAATATGGTGTTAAGATTAATCTGGAAACTTATAAAGATGAAGATGAAATGCTTTCTGCTGTACAGTCTAATTCTGGTAAGTATGATATTATTGTTGCTTCCGGTGCCTGCATTCGGGAACTTAAGGAAATGAGGCTGCTCGCTGAGCTTGACTTGACTAATATTCCTAATCTAAAGAATATCGAACGCAAGTATAGAAATCCTAATTATGATAATAAGAATAAGTTTTCTATTCCTTATTTATGGGGTACAACCGGATTAGCTTACAATTCAAAATACATAAAGCAAGAGGTTACAAGCTGGAATCTTTTGTTGGATCCGGAATTAAAAGGTAAGATCGCGATGCTTAATAATATTGATGAGGTTTTCGCTGTAGGATTGGCTTCTCTGGGTTATTCCCCGAACGAATCATCTACGGAAAAGCTTAACCAAGCGGGAAAGCTGCTGTTAAAACAAAAAGAATTACTGGCAGGGTATATGGATCCGATTACAATAAGAAGCAAATTGGTTTCAGGAGAGCTCTGGGCGGCAAATATTTATAGCGGCGAAGCAATGTTCGCGAAGGAACAGAACAGCGCTTTGAAATACATAATACCCAAAGAAGGCGCCTATATCTGGGTAGATACTTTGGCTGTCCCCCGGGATTCTAAGAACAAATATACAGCGGAGGTTTTTATTAATTATGTTCTAGATCCAAAAGTAAGCGCGAAAATCGTGAATTATCTTTGGTATGCTAATTGTAATATTGCTGCCAGCCAATATACATTAAAGGAAATTCTTGAAAATAAATCGCTTTATCCCGCGCCGGAAGTTTTGGACAAATGTGAATTCATAAAGGTTGAAGGGGATGCGGGTGAGTTAAGAGATCACCAGAAGATTCGTAATAAATTTTGGTCTCAAATATATAAACTAGAATAATACATGAAAATTAAACTGGGTTTTAAAATTTCATCATCGTTTCTGATTGTCGCGCTAATTCCTTTTTTGGCGCTGTCGTTACTTATTTATTTTGGCGTTAAACAGAATATTAGACAAATTGTTGAAAAAAAGCAGATAGAATTAATTACTGAAATTGGCAGGAATGTGGAAAGAACCGTTTTTACCGCGTTTACGCAAACCAAAGCTTTAGCTAATAATCCGATTATTATTTCTAATAACAGCTCAATTAAAGAAAAGCTTTTTGAGATGGAGAAAATACAAAGTTTCTATGGTTTGTTTGAAGATATAACTTTGTTGGATCCAGAGGGAACGATTTTAGCATCTACAAGCTATGATTTTAGAGGTATATGGAAGCTGAAAGAATGGTTTAAAGAAGCGCTTTCTGGTCATTCTTCGGTATCACCAGTGCATGCTGTGCTTGCTCCTTTTCGTTTGGTTGTAGTGTTCTGTGTTCCGATATTTGACGACCTGGGAAAGGTTAAAGCGGTAATGGCCGGACAGTTACACATAGACACAATTAAAGATTTAATTGGAAAATTCCAAGTAGATAAACAAGGAGATGGGATTTTTATTTTAGATAAAGAAGGGAATTATATAGTTCATAGTGAGCAAGAGAAGCTGCTTTATAAGCTGGAGCCGAAAAGTCTGAGAGACAGGATTTTAAAAGACAATGCAAGTTTATTTGAATTTAATGACTCCTCTAACATTAGGAAAGTCTGCGTTTTTTCACAGCTTCAAGGATATAAAGATTACAAAGGCCAAAACTGGACAATCTGTTTTATGGAGAGTACCAGTAAAACTTTCGCGATTATGGCAACTGTAAGAAGAAATATAATTTTTGCCGCTTTGCTGGGTATTGTTCTTATCATCGGTTCTTCAGCGATATTAACAAATGCTATTGTAAGGCCGATAAAAAATTTGTCCGCGGTCTCAGATAAGATTGCCCGAGGTGTTTGGGATGTTTTTGCTTCAGAGTCAGGAAAAGATGAAATCGCGGATTTGGGCAGGGCATTTAACAATATGAAAGATGAACTAAAGTGCTTTCAAGACGTGATTATTGCTCAAAGTGAACAGCTTGCCGTAACCTTGCGATCTATCTCGGACGCTGTTATTACAACTGATATTTCCGGAATAATTATTTTATTAAATGAAACAGCGGAAAAACTATGCGGAATAAAACAAAACGAAGCTAGAGGAAGAAAATTTGGAGATTTAATTGGTTTGATTGATCGGCAGTCAAACCAATTGTGCGATGATTTTATTACAAGAGCTCTTAAACAGGAGTTTTTAAAGGGGCAAACTTTTTGGTTAAAGGGGCGGGATGAAATGAGTATAATGCCTAGTATTTCTCCAATGTTTGATAAGAATAATAATGTTATCGGAACAGTGGTGATGTTAAAAGATGTTACTGAAGAAGAGAAATTAAGGTTAGAGGTTGCTAAGGTTCAAAAGCTTGAGACTGTTGGAATTATAGCAGGAGGTATCGCGCATGATTTTAATAATATTCTGACTGCTATTGTAGGCAACTTGTCGATTGCTAAATTAAAGGTTGACGCGGATAAGGACAAAGAACTGTTTGATCTTTTAGACGAAGCGGATAAAGCTTCATTTGAAGCCAGGCAGATTACAAAACAAATGTTGGTATTTTCCAAAGGAGGCGCGCCGGTTAAGCAGGTGTTTAAAATTAACGACATGCTGCAAAAAGTAGTGGAATTTACTTTAAGAGCGACAAACTGTAAAGCAGCGTATAGTATTCCAGATGATCTTTGGCTAGTGGAAATTGATACGGGACAGATTAGACAGGTTATAAATAATCTGGTCATTAACGCGGCACAGGCAATGTCTGAAGGCGGTATGATATATGTTAGCGCGAAAAATCTTTTGCTTGAAAAAAAAATCCTTGAAATTTTAAAAGAGGGCTTATATGTGGTAATCTCTATAAGAGATGAGGGTTCCGGTATTTCTTTAGAAAATTTACAAAAAATATTCGATCCGTTTTTCACTACGAAACTTACGGGAAATGGCTTAGGTTTAGCCAGTGTTTTTTCAATAATAAAAAAACATAATGGTTATATTTTGGTTGATTCTACACTTGGCAAAGGCACGACTTTTGATGTTTATTTGCCGGCAGTTATTAATAAAAATCGATTAGAACAAGCTGGGGGGGGAATTGTAATGGGTAAAGGGAGAATTCTAGTAATGGATGATGAAGAACAAGTACGTAATATTTTTGGCTTGTTGCTTAAAGCGGTTGGCTATGAAGTTGAATTCGCGGAAGACGGGGAGCAAGCTGTAAAAATGTATACAGATAATATGAATCAAGGAACTAAATTTGATGCGGTTATTCTTGATTTGACGATTAAGGGCGGCAAGGGAGGCAAAGAGGTTATCAAAGAATTATTAAAAATTGATTCCAGTGTAAAGGCTATTGTTTCAAGCGGATACGCGAATGATACTATTATGGCAAATTTTCCGGATTATGGATTTCAAGCTGTAGTAGAGAAGCCTTTTAGAATCGAGGATTTAACTAGAATATTAGGCGAGGTACTGTCAAAATAACAAAGCTGGTTGTAGAATTCGTCTAATTTAACTTTTAAAACTCCGGATCTTATCTTGTAAAAGCTCTCCCTTTTTTAAAACAATAATGCATCACATATGATGTATTATGCTTATATATGCGTTTAAAACATTAAATATGATGCTTTGAGAGTATCTTGATACTGTTGACATTAAGCATCAAATATGATATATTATAAGTGTAGATAAATATTTAAACATCAAATATGAGGTGTTGTGATGATTTTAAATGAAATGTCAGACAAGGCGATTTTAAAGGAAATGGGATTAAGAATTGCCAGGAATCGGCTGAACAGGAATATGACTCAAAAAGTATTAGCTTTTGAGTCAGGTGTTTCTAAGCCAACTATTCAGCGGGCTGAAGCAGGCGTTTCTATTCAGGTGGATAAATTGATTCGCATCTTAAGAGCCTTAAATCTGGTTAAGAATATAGAATCCCTTGTTCCTGAATTGCCGAGCAGCCCGCTGCAGCAAATAAAGCTGAAAGGCAAAGCCAGGCAAAGAGCTTTTTCCAAATCAAAAGATAATAAGCAAGATGATTGGTCGTGGGAGGTCAAGCAATGAGTTTTGCTGAAGTAATTCTTTGGGGAAGGAGAATTGGGGGGGTGGTCTGGGATGATAAAAAGAGCATTGCTAATTTCGAATATGATCCCATGTTTATAAAAAGCAATATTGAGATTTCGCCGATCACCATGCCGCTTTCTGCTCAGATTTATGCTTTTCCGGAATTAGACTTAAATACATTTCACGGGCTTCCTGGTTTACTCGCTGATTCTTTGCCGGATAAATTTGGGAATGCTTTAATTGATGCCTGGCTGGCAAAAGAAGGCAAATCCCCGAAAAGTTTTAACCCTGTGGAGCGTCTTTGTTATATCGGAAAACGGGGTATGGGAGCTCTTGAATTTAAGCCGGCGCATGGGCCGAAAAATAGTACATTAAGAGATATTAACCTTGAGTCTTTACTGGAACTGGCCAGCGAAATTCTTTCAAAACGCAGCGCGTTTAAAAGTTCATTTTCAATTTCAACCAGAAAAAAAGCTTTGCAGGATATTTTAAAAGTAGGGACTTCGGCAGGAGGTGCCAGAGCAAAAGCAGTTATTGCCTGGAATCCCCAAACGCATGAAATCAGATCAGGGCAGATTATCGCTGAACCAGGATTTTCTTATTGGATATTAAAATTTGACGGGGTAGCGGGAAATATTGATAACCAGATTGAGTATACAAAAGGTTTTGGTCTTATTGAATATGCTTATTATAAAATGGCATTAGCTGCGGGTATTCAAATGAGTGAATCTCGATTATTAGAGGAAAACGGAAGAAGCCATTTTATGACAAAAAGGTTTGATCGTACGGAAAACGGAGAAAAAATACATATGCAGTCTTTAGCCGCGCTGGCGCATTATGATTTTAATCAGGCAGGAGCTTATTCCTATGAACAAGCTATTCAGGTTATGCGAAAATTAAAATTGCCGATGCTTGAAATTGAAGAGCAGTTTAGAAGGACAGTATTTAATATCCTGGCAAGAAATCAAGATGATCATGTGAAAAATATCGCGTTTTTAATGAATAAAGCCGGGCAGTGGAAACTTTCTCCGGCATTTGATCTTATTTATAGTTATAATCCGTCTGGAGTTTGGACAGGGATGCATCAAATGTCGATGAACGGTAAGCGGGATAAGTTTAATAAAAATGATTTTATCGCGTTTGCCGATAACTCATCAATGAAAAAAGGAACAGCGGAAACAATTATTGCTCAGGTTGAAGCTGCAGTATCAAAATGGCAAAAGTATGCTCAAGAAGTTAATATTCCTGCTGAGATCATAAACCAGATTGCTGCTACCTATCGAAAATTATAAAAAGCAAAATAACTTTTTTGTTCAAAAGTTCCAGGAGCCTTGCCCGGAAATTCGAGAAAATAAACTGATTCCTAAACGCTTTAATTTTGGATTATTTATTCACGCCTGTTATTTTTTTCTTCAACTTCCAGGAACTGCTCAGCCAGCTGAATCCGGAAATTGTGTATTCTGTCATCACTGGCAAATATTTCGAAGTGTGTTCTTCTTTTGCCCATTTGTGGTTAAAAACCCGCCGGCTGGTTTTGTCGTCTTTGTCGATTTTGAACATCGACTTTTCAGTTTGGTTTTCCTGGGGAATATTTAATTGATCAAATATCGTTGCTCCGATATTTGCCAGAGACACCGGCACGTCGGAAATATTAAAATCAGTCTGGGACTTAAACGGTTTAACCAGAATCAGGGGTAGCCCTGAACCAATATTTAAGTCATTGAGGGGTGGCGGATTGCTTGTTTCTTTATATCCACTGACCTTGAGATTAACCTGGATATTATATGTCCCGTGATCACCAATTATTAAAATCAGCGAATTATCGTAAATGCCCTGTTTTTTTAAAATATCAATAAACATCCCGGTAAGCTTAAGCAGTGCCTTAGCATTGGCAAGACATGACTCGCGAGTCAAAGCAAGCGCTTTGGGATGATAGTTTAGATTTTCATCCAGATAAATCGGCGGATGCATTCCTCCCAAGTGATAATATTTAAACGCGGGTTTTTCGTATTGAACATTTATTTTCGCGGATAATTCATTGATAAATTTTACATTGCTGTCATTTAAAGAGTTATCTGAGAAAAGCTTTGGTTTCGCGGTAGTTGGATTGTTTTTAAAATCCTGCTCATTTTTGTTTTTACTGAAAAAATAATTAATTTTTTTAAGGGTTAAAATTCGTTTTAAAAACCAAGAACGATTGGCATAAATATGCTTTTTGAGAAAATGCGGGCAGATTCTAAAAAGAGTAATGTCTGCTAGCTGGATATAATCAAATAAAATATCTTTGTTGCGTAATAATTTAACCGGTTTATTTTGATGGTATTCAAGCGGTTGTTGGTAGTTTGATATTGTTTGATTATCGCAGTAAAAAAGATTATCCGGATATATGTCAGCAAAAAAACCATTTTCTTTTAAAATTTTTGAGATGCTGGAATCGGAGGTAAATGCGTTTTTTAAGAATGTTTTTTTTGGTTGGGAATTATCATAGAACTTGCTGGTCAGGATCAAAGGGGTGGAAAACGCGGTATGCGGGAATCCACTGGTCGCATTACGAAAATAAGTAAAGTCATTAAATATTTTTTTATCAAATTCATCTTGACTGATAATCTCCTGAAAGAAATCAGTTTGGAATGTATCCAGAACAAGGATAATAATATTTTTATTTTTTGAAAATGTAAATTGCTGGCTGTAATCGAGCTTTTGGGAAATATTGTCAGAAACTTTTTGTTTGTTTGTAAATGCCAGCAGAGCGAGAGAAATTAGCTGGATGATAATAAGGAAAATGCTTGTTTTTTTTGCCAGTGTGTAGACGGAATCTTTTTTAAAAATTAATAAGATTAGTAAAAAGATATAAATTACTAAATCGATAATTCCCCGGTAATTATAATCATTCCAATGAATTGGTATGCCGCAAAATAAGCCGTAATCCCAAACAAGAATATTACCAAAAAACCATATAAAAAAAGCCAGGGTAAATAAAATCGCGATCAGGTTTTTGAATTTTGAGGCTTTTCGCGAAATGAGGATTAAACTGCTAATCGCGATAAATAATCCGGAGATAGTCAAGGAGTGAATTAATAATACCCAGGCATTTGTATAAAAATTAAAATTATCCAGGTTTGTTAAATAGACATTCAGCGGGGTAAATAAAAAAACAGTTAACCCCAAAAAACAGGATGTGGATAGCGCGATGCTGAGTTTATCTTTGCTGTTTAGCTTGTTCATTTGATCTTTCTGCCCTTCCAGAACTTTTTATTTAGCTGAAGCGGGAAATTTAGATTATTCAATAACCGGTTATTCTTATCTGTCCGCGATTTCCTGAGACCGGATTTTAATTATTATTTTAGTTTTTCCATCAGATAAATAGTTCGTTCTGTGTCTTTTATATCTGTTTGCGAATGAATTTTAAGAAAATCAGAAAAAGTTTTTTCAAAATTAATTTTATTGTAGTCTGTAAATATGTCTTTTCGATTCCTGAGTAGTTTTTGGGACTGGCTGTCGGTTTTTGGGATAAATTCAATTATCAGCCAAGTACAGTTAGCAGCGAAAAACTCAGCGATTTTGTCAAGCGGCAGATTATGGCTTATTGCTAAATGATGGATCAAAGCCAAGGCCATGATTGTCTGCGCCGGGCCGCGCTTAAGCAGCGATATTCGCTCTTTATTTTCCCAGCCAATGTCCGGGCTGGGATTGCTCAGGTCCAAAACCAGGGGCAGGATATTGGAAATACCTGTCTTTTGGCAGTTAAGAAAAATTTGCTCAATAAGCTCAGGTTCACTGTCCAAAGCAATAACCCAGTGACTTTGTTTACTTGCCAGTAAACTGAAAATTCCTTTATTTGCTCCTAAATCCCAAATTGTTCGCGGTTTTATCTGCTCAAGAAACTCTTTGACGATTTCTTGCTTATGCGCAAACGCTGTTTTGGAGTAGGAGTTATTTTGATAGTAGTTGTTCCAATGGTTGCTTTTGGGTTTAAATCTAAGTTTTTTGATTGTTGTTTCCAATTGCTCAAGCATGCCCATTAGCCCTAATTGATTTGGCTTTAGGCAAGAAGGGAATTTTTTGTTAGAGACATTTTTTTGGAATTTCGCGTGAAGGTGTATGTGTAAAAATAACCCCAGATTTAAATAACTGCTTTTGGGCAGTAATCTGCTGGCCAGATCAAGCGGAATTCCATCAATAAATGTTTTTAACAGCTGACTGAGACGGACATCTTTACAGCTGATTAAAGCCAGGGGAGAGAGAAAATATTGGCAAAATTGTTTGTATGCCGGCCAGGGCTGGCTGGGATTATATTTTTCAAAAGACAGAGTATCAATTAAAATTGCCTGGTTATGTTTAAATTGGATATTATAGGCACTGCAGTCTTTTAAGCTCATCGCAAAGCGCATTGCGATTTTTTGGATTTTTAAAGTAGTCAGAGCGGCTTGCTTTAATTGACTGAAGCACCATTCATAAGGATACGATATAAAAGGAATAAGCTCCGGCTGGATTACTTTAAACGCGTCTTGGGGTAAAAGCTGCGGCTGATCAATCTCTTGATGCGGAATCAGGAGTTTTTCTTCAGTAAGTTTTTTATAAAGCCCGGAAGAGATTAGCTGTTCATAATTTTCTTGATAATTTTTATTTATACAGCGGTAAATCGATTGTTCATTTAAAAAAACATAACCATCCGGATCACGAAAGGAGCCGGGAATTTTTTCAAATTTTTTCATTATTTTTCTTTTT
>JAHITE010000037.1 GCA_018817585.1 Candidatus Omnitrophota bacterium | reverse complement strand
GTACCCCAAATGGTATACACTTATAGTAGAAGGTATTATTATTAAGAAGGAGGTATATACCATGTCTAAGAGTGCGATGATTAGAGCAAGAACAGAACCTAAATTGAAAAAGGAAGTGGAGATAATTTTTCATGCTTTAGGATTAACTTATACTGAAGCAATAAATTTATTTTTTCAACAAGTAAAGCTACATGATGGATTACCCTTTGAAGTAAAAATTCCTAACGCGCAAACCCGTAAAGCAATCGAAGATACAAAAAAAGGAAAAGGGGTAACTAGCTGTAAAACCGCGGAAGATATGTTTAAAAAATTAGGGATATAGCTTATGTTGATAGCCATTTATAGCAATCAATTTAAAAAAGATATTAAACGGCAAAATAAAAGAGGAAAGGATTCAAAAAAGATAAAAGAGATCATTAGACAGCTTATTGAAGGAAAGAAGCTTGCGGAAAAAAATAGAGATCATAATCTCTCAGGCAGTTATTCTGATTGCAGAGAATGCCATATAGAGCCGGATTGGCTGTTAATTTATAGCATAGAAGGTAATAAAATATATTTTTTTAGAACAGGAACGCATTCTAATTTATTTCAATAATATCACATAATTATTGATAACTAAAAATGCTATTGTTTTAAAATGAAAAGAGATATAATAAATAAAAGATCAGCGTTCTTTGAAAGGCCTAAAAAAAAGGCCTAAAAGTCATGGTTTCCAGAGGAGAATCATGATACATAAATCGGGCTAGGTGGTACGACGCCAACAGCGGCAGGTTCATTTCCCGTGATCCGATTGGTACGGATGGCGGGATAAATTTGTATGGGTATGTGGAAAGTTCACCCACCAATAAAATTGATCCTTTTGGAGAGTTTGCTATAACTGGTTGTGTTACGGTTTATTATGTTCTTGCAGCTACGGTAACAATAGGTGCTTGGGGTCAAATAGAAATCTGGAAACGTTTACGTCGCTGCGATTGTCCTTCGCTTCAATATGTTTGGGATACATTTACTAAGTTTGCTAGAAGTAAAAATAAAATAGGGAAAAGGGATAAATCCTCATCAAAAAAAGGAGCCTACGAGAAAGCTAAAAAAGCAGGGAGAGGAAAAGAGCCGATATCTCATCCTCATGGGAAAAATGGATCACATTACCATCCAAATGTTCCGAAACCAAAAACACCAAACGCTCCTAGCCCACATGATCATTATTATTATCCATGAAAAAAGGGAAGATTTATTTTAACTTAAGGGTGAATTAAAAAGGATATTAAAATGATATATTTTACACGACAACTTTTAAAAGAGCAGCAAGGTGATCCGAGTTTGCAAAACAATATAGAAGTGGAAAATAAATGGAAAATGGCTATTGAGAATTATCAAAGACATTTTAATTCCGTCGAATCCTCATTGCCAGTTAGTGTTCAGAAGTTAAGTAGAATGTCTCTGCATGATGGTGTAATTATTGATATTTCTAAAAAAGAACGAGAAATTACTATTGTAATAGACTCAAGTAGTAATTATGAAGAACAAAGCAATGAGATCAAATTAATTTTTAAAGGTGTTGAGTTTTTTAATGGCATTGATAATATTATTAATGAATGGTGGTTGTATGAAGAATATTATCTTTCAAAGATAGGTAGATTTGAATTAAATGTTTTATTGACGAATTCAGAGTTTACAATTATTGCTGATGAAGTTGAAATAATTAGGAATTGATGGAAAATTGATAAAGTGGAAAAACATTTAAAAGGAGTAGAGAAGAAATAAGAGGAAATAAGGAAATAAGAGGGACTATAACGATTGACAAGAAAAAAGTTCCCCGTTAGACAAAATTTCTTACTTTTGCCTTTCCAAGCAAGGAATTACCTTCCAGATAAAAACATTCAATGAGCTTCACCTTTTGTTAATTCTTCCAAGAAATCGTTGTGATACGGCGTCATAGATTAGCTATGCGCAAATTATACTTTATACTTTCTTTGTGAAGAATTCGGTGAAGCGCCTTAATTGTCCCTCACAGGGTCGTGTTTCAGCCCTTACGTTCGCTAAGAACAGGCTCCTTCACCGAATTCGCTTTCATCTTTTCAATATCAAAAGCTTCTTTTTGCAAATGAAAATGAAGGGGGTCAAATCGGGAGAATATTTGGGGATATAAGCTATAAGAGTTCAGCGATATATTGTGATCGGATAAAGAAAAAATGTCTTGCTGATAAAAAACTGGCGAAGGTGTATGATAGTTTAAAATTGAGGTGTAGTCAAGTAGAGACTTGACCCCGTATTCTCTGATTATGATGCGTAGTTTAAAAGTCGCGGATATTTCCTCTGAGTTCAATGGAATAAATTGGATTTTTCGCGTTTTCAAAATATAAAAAAACAAACTTCTTTAATTTCCCTTCGGCTAATTCCGCGGTATTTAATTTTAGAATAATGGTATAGATTTGATTTTCTTTAACCAATATATCTTTTTCATATTCCAGAGTAATGCAATCACATGAAGAGCGCGCTCTTTTCAGGTTTACTGCTTGTGATTCATTGTTTGCGATTAGTATCTCCTGAGTAATCGGTTTACCTTTTGTGATATCTCCCAGGTTAATTGTTCGCGGTGATATTTCTAAGGCAAAGCCTATGCCTGGATAGTTGATCAGTAAGCTTAAAAATAAAGTTACGGTTAAAATTTTAGCTAAAATAGTAGTTTTCATGATGAATAATATGATATATTAAAAGCATGAAAAGGTCTACTATTCTGTTTATGTTGAGCATATTTTTGATTGTCTCGGTTTCCTTTGCCCAAGGAGTAAATAAAAACCAGGCTTTAATGATCTATTTATTTTCTTCATCAACTTGCGAGCAGTGCCAGCAGCTGAAAAAAGAATTCTTGCCAAAGATTTTGAAAAAATTTAAAGGCGCTGTGGCTTATCAGCATATTCCGGTTGATGACGCAGAGGCTTTTAATCTGCAGCTTATGTATGAGCAGGCATACGCAATAGAAGATGATGAATCGGTTAAGCTGTTTGTAGGTAATCAAGCTTTGTCCGGGATTAAGTCTATTCAGTTAAAACTTGAGGATGTGATTAGCGAGGAATTGAGTAATCAATCAGTTACAATTACTCCCAGCCAGATCATTGCCCAAAAAAAAGAATATTCTCCGGAAAACCCTTTAGCCGATCGTTTTTCCCGCTTTACCCCTGGGGTAGTGGCTTTTGCCGGACTTATTGACGGGATCAATCCCTGCGCTTTTATTACAATTGTTTTTTTTGTTTCCGTGCTTTCTTTGCTTAAAAAAACTAAGCGGGAGATTCTAATTGTCGGCGGGATGTTTGCTTTATCCGTGTTTTTAACTTATGTTTTATTGGGTTTGGGTGTATTTAAATTAATTAAAATTTATTCAGTTAATGGGGGGATTAGCAGAGTTGTATCGATAATTGCTTTTGTTTTGGCTTTGGGTTTTGCTGTGTTTAATTTTCTTGATTTTCTAAAATATAAACATTCAAAAAATCCCAGTGAAATAAAGTTAAAGTTACCGAAATTTATTCGAAAAATGATTAATCAATTGATCCGAAAAGAGATGCAAACCCGCAATTTAATTCTGGGAGCTTTGATTTTAGGGTTTTTGGTTTCCGTGCTTGAATCAATGTGCACAGGCCAGGTTTATTTGCCGACCATTGTGTATATTTTACAGCAAAAGAAAATAATGGTTAAGTCATTTATTTATTTGCTATTATATAATGTTATGTTTATTTTGCCATTATTGTCTGTTTTTGCTTTTGCCTATGCCGGGGTGAGTTCTAGCCAGATTAATAAGTTCTTCGCGGGAAATCTCGGATTTTCGAAACTGCTTTTAACTGGGTTGTTTTTTGTTTTAGCGCTGGTTCTAGGGTTTAATCTTTTATTTTAAACTGAATGGATAAATTTTAAACTTCTTCTTACGCGAATTATTTGATAGAATATAACAAGTTTAATTAAATCTCAATGGAGGCTATATGAAAAAAATAAGTTTTATTTTAGCGTTTATGCTGTTAATCACCAGTTCTGGTTTTGCCGCGCAGAAGAATACAGATTTATTAATTGATTTAAACCGGGGAATTGTTGTGTTTACCAAAGCAAAGCTTCAGTATGAATCCCGCCAAAAACAATTCAGAGTGCAGATGCCTTATATGGAAACAGTGGTAGGCAAAGCTGAGCAAATTAAAGAGTTAAAGGTTGTATTGGAGAAATTAGGCGGTAAAGCTGATGTGATCAAGGAAGAGCAGCTGATTATTGAACAGGCGCCGAGTCTTGAGGATGCATTGCTTTTAGACGCGGCTGAAGAGATTGGAGCAGTGGCATTTTGTAATTTACTGATTTATAAATACAATGATCCGGAAGTTAATAAGGCGGCAACTAAAATAAGAGATCAAAGTCAGTATTATTATATGATGTATGATAATATTGCTCAGTTTTCAGTAATGGCGGTACTGCGCAGCAAAGAAATGCCAGCATCGATGTTTCCCCAAATGCCAGGCGGCGAGGAAGAACAGTTTTAGGAAAATAAAACCATGCTAAAGAAAATCAGAAGAGTCTTAATCTTATCAACAGGCGTGCTGTTTATTTTAAGCCAAGCTGTTTTTGCCCAGGTAAATCCAGAACTGATAAAAGCTTTAAATCAGGTTTTAATTTGGGATATACACATAATGCGGCAATGTGAAAGTCATAGCGAACAGTTTAGTATTTTTATACCATACAATCAAATTATTTCCGAAAAACAGCAGAGCGTAAAAGCCTTGTCGGAATTAATTGATTTTTTTGGCGCGGATATTAATGATACGCGGATTGAAAATGAAAAATCTCTGCATGATTATCAGGCTTTAAATTTAGATGCCTACGCGCAAACTCAGGGGATTATGCTTTATGACAATCTCTTGAATAAATTCGGACATCCGAAAGTCCAGGCATTCGCGATTAAAGCAAAAAATCAGGCATATGTCCATTATATGCTGCTTTCCACTGCTGCTCAGCAGTTAATTGCTGCCAGACAGACTGCGGATATTGCTCAAATTAATCAGCCTTAAACCTAAAAATCCTTAATTTTTACTGTCTAATCATTTCAACAAAAATCAGCTTTTTTTTAAAAATAGTGTTTAATTTTTTATACAAAATTCGCTAAATAAAATTATTGCAAAACTTTTGCAATAACTATTTTTTGCGTTTTTTAAACCAGCAGAACTTATAATTAATAAATTTACCGTCAGAGAAAAAAATATTTGCTTTCTGATGGTAAATTATTTGTTTCTGGGGATTAAGGTCTATGCTTACTTAGCTTGACATAAAGATTATTTCTAATTATAATAGTTTCAAAAGATGATTAAAAGTTAAGGACAGGCCTCCTAATGGAGTTTTTTAAAATTTCTGAGAATAATTTATTTTTATTATAAATTCTTACATTGATTGCCTGTAATAATAGTGGTTTTTTGTTGACGCATAATGAATTGTTTGTTTTATATTTACTGAAGGTGTAAATGAAACTAAAAGACAAAATTGCTGTTGTTACTGGTGGTACGCGCGGCATTGGCAAAGCCATTGTCCAGACTTTAGCTCGACAGGGAGCTTGTGTTCTGTTTACTTATCTTAACAGTGATGCCAAAGCTCAAGAGCTGGAAGCCAGCCTGACAAAAGAAAACTTAAAAGCCAAAGGCTTTAAAGTTGATGTAAAAGACTTTGAACAAGTTAACGCGTTTAAAGAACAAATCCTCGATAAATATAGAACAGTGAATATTCTGGTGAATAATGCCGGGATTATTCGTGATAAAGCCTTAGCCATGATGAGTCCTGAGGAATGGGCAGAGGTTATTGATACAAATCTTACCGGTGTATTTAATGTTACCAAGTGTTTTGCCGTGACTTTTATGAAACAAAGGCAAGGAAATATTATAAACATCAGCTCTCTTAGCGGCATAATTGGAATTTCTCGTCAAACAAACTATTCAGCCTCCAAAGGCGGGATGATCGCTTTTAGTAAAGCTTTAGCCAAAGAAGTCGCTACTTTTAATGTGCGGGTCAATGTAGTTGCTCCGGGTTTTATTACCACTGATATGACCAGCAATCTTAAAGAAGATTATCTTAAACATGTTATACCGCAAATCCCCTTAGCTAGATTCGGAACATCTGAAGAAGTAGCCAGTGTTGTGCTTTTTCTGGCAACAGACAAATCAGATTATATAACCGGTCAGGTAATCAGGGTTGACGGCGGCTTGGGGATGTCATGAGGGAGAAAAACACTTTTTAAAAGGAGGGATATAATGGTTGTTTTGAAAAAACTGGACCAGGATACAAAAGCTGAGATAAAAGAGCTTATTTCAGAGGTAATTGAGATTCCAGTGGATAAGTTTACGGATACGTGTAAATTTGTTGAGGATTTGGGCGTGGATAGTATGATGGCTTTGGAAATTGTAGCTGCTATTGAAAAAAAATATAAAATAAGATTTCAGGATGAAGAAATTCCCAAAATTCAGGAGTTGTCAAATATTTTTGAGTTTATGGAACAAGCGATAAAAAAACATGGATAATAAAAAAGTTGTTATCACAGGTATAGGAGTTATTGCTCCGAACGCAATCGGCAGGGAATCTTTCTGGCAGGCTTTGCAAAAAGGCACCACGGGGATAAAACCGGCAACGCTAATAGACACTACATATTTTAAAAGCAAGCTAGCAGGTGAGTGCGCTGATTTTAAAGCAGAGGATTTTTTAGGCCCTAAGGGCTTGAGAAATCTTGACCGGGCTACATTGCTTGTCGCATCAGCAGCAAAGCTAGCGTTAGATGACGCATGTCTTGAAATCACAGAGGAAAATACCGATGATATCGGTGTTGTTACAGCAACCACAGTATCTGTTGCTTTTGCGATTGCTAAGTTTACAAAAGAAGTCGTTGATGACGGCCCCCAGATGGTTAATCCTGCTTTATTCCCCGCAACAACAATGAACTATCCCTCTAGCTATGTAGCAATACGCTATAAGATAAAAGGGTTTAATACCACCATTTCTACAGGGCATAGCGCTGGATTAGACGCGCTGAAATACGCGGTAGATTTTATAAAAACAGGAAGAGCGCGCGCAATTTTAGTTGCCGGGGTAGAGAGTTTTTCATTTTCCAATTTTGTTGGTTTTTACAAAGCAGGGTTTCTTTCCGGTAGAAAGGCAGAGGAGACTTGCAGCCCGTTTGATAAAAGACGCAACGGGATAGTCTTAGGAGAAGGCGCGACTGTTTTAGTTATAGAAGATGAAGAATACGCTATACAAAGAAAAGCTAATATCTATGCCCAGGTCCTGGGAGTTAAGGCTTTTTTTGATGCTTATCGTACTGCTGATTATGACCCGAGGATTAGGGGGTTGAAAAACAGCATGAAAAAGGTATTAGAGGAATCGGGTTTAAGTGAAGAAGATATTGATTATATCTGTTCTTCTGCTAATTCAGTCCAGCGGCAGGACAGATTAGAAACACAGGCAATAAAAGAAGTGTTTAATATTTACGCGAATAAAATCCCGGTAAGCTCGATAAAATCAATGCTCGGAGAAAGTATCAGTGCTAGCGGTGGTTTGCAGCTGGCGGCATCTGTCGGCGCGATAAAAAATAGTTTCATTCCACCAACAATTAATTATAAAGTGCCGGATCCTGATTGTGATTTAGATTATGTAGTAAATGTTTCAAGAAAAGCAGAAATAAAAAATGTATTAGTAATTAATTTCGGGCCCGGAGGTAATAATACAACAGCAGTGATAAGCAAATACTAACCATTTTTGTTAAATTGTTGATGTAATAAGCCGCAAGCCATAAGTTATAAGCTATATGCAAAAGCAAAAAAAACAGGATTTATTATGAAAGGTAGTCGCCGCGTAGTTATTACAGGAATTGGAATTGTTTCTTCGTTAGGTATTGGCAAAGATATTTTCTGGAAGAATATTATAAACGGAGTTAGCGGGATTAGTGAGGTAACTTCTTTTGACACTTCCGCGTACAAATGTCATATGGGCGGTGAAGTGAAGAATTTCGTGCCTGAGGATTTCATGCCAAAGAGGAAGGTGAAATTTTTAGGAAAGACTTCCCAGCTGGCTATAGCTGCTTCGTCTTTGGCGTTAAAAGACGCAAACATCCCAATAAAAGCAATTACCAGTGACAAGTTTGGAGTAGTAATTGGTACTACCTTGGGAGAAAGGTCTATGGAGGAATCAGCAGAATCCTGGGCAAAAGGCGGGATAAAAGATTTAAACATACAAAAGCTTTTTCAAGCCGCAGTAAATAATATTTCTTCTAATGTGGGCATACAGTTTAAAGCCAGGGGATTAAATTACCTTATTCCTAATGCGTGCGCCGCGGGTAATTACGCGATAGGCTATGGTTATGATCTGATTAAGAACGGGGATTTGAATTTTGCTTTAGCAGGGGGCAGCGAGTCATTTTCCCATGTTGCTTTTGCCGGGTTTCAGCGGTTATATGCTATGTCTGCTGATAAATGCGCTCCTTTTGATAAGAACCGAAAAGGCATGATCCTAGGTGAGGGATCGGGGATGTTATTTCTTGAGTCTTTAGAATCCGCGTTAAAAAGAGGCGCAGGCATTTATGCGGAAGTTTTAGGGTATGGACTATCCTGTGACGCATACAATGCTACCGCTTCTGATGTAAAAGGCATAGTAAAGGTAATGCAAAAGGCATTAAAGGATGCAAATGTGAATTGTGAAGATATAGATTATATCTGTGCTCATGGCACAGGCACGCTAATGAACGATAAGACAGAGGCAATGGCTATTAACGAGATATTTGGGCAGAAGAATAAGGGGGTTTTGGTCAGTTCTCTAAAATCCATGCTAGGGCATACTATGGGAGCATCTTCGGCAATAGAAGCAGCTGCTTGTTGTCTGGCGATTAGGGACGGGATTGTGCCTCCAACGATCAACTTTGAAACCCCGGATCCTGAATGCGATATAGATTGTGTTCCTAATAAGGCACGAAAGAAAAAGATAACAACTGTTTTAAATAACGGCTTTGCCTTTGGCGGTAATAATTGCTGTGTGGTGTTTGGGGAAGTGAATTCTTGGTAGATAAGAGGGGTTTAGGTTATTTGAAAGAAAGCTTGTAAATGTTGTTCCTTGTGGAAATATTGTGGGATTTTGGAAAACATTAATCCAATATTCCAAGGCACTTGTCCTCCGTGTTTTTGTGGTGGATGTTTTTATTTTTTTGAAGATGGATGCAGATAATGAATAGATACGATGTAATTATAATAGGTGGAGGAATCGGAGGCCTGACATGTGGATGTTATCTATCAAAAAAAGGGTTAAAAGTGTTACTCGTGGAACAGCATTCTAAAGTTGGAGGATATTGCACTTCTTTTAACAGGCAAGGATACACTTTTGATGCTGGCCCACATTATTTAGGGTCGTTACGAAAAGGTGGTACGCTATTTAAAATATTAAGAGATTTAGATTTGTTACACAGAGTGAATTTTATACGCGATGATCCAACTGACAGAATTATAACGCCTGATAAAACTATCTTTTTGCGAACTAAAGTGAGCGAAACGAAAAAAGAGTTATCCAGTAATTTTCCTCAGGAAAAGGATAATCTTGATAGTTTTTTTGACTTAATTCTCAATGTTTATTCAGTTAATGTTATGTATAAACTGAATAAAATTACTTTTAAGAAATTATTGGATTATTATTTTACTAGTAACAAGTTAAAGGCTATTTTTTCATTGCTCTTGTTTGGGGCGAAAGCTATTTCTTCTCGGGACGCTTCAGCTTTAATAGCGGTTGTGACTTACCGCGAGTTTTTTTTAGATGGTGGTTATTATCCTAAGGGGGGGATGCAAACATTTGCTGATTTGCTAGCTCAAAGATATTGCGAGTATGGGGGGGAATTGTTATTAAATAGTAGAGTTACAAAAATTATCACGCGGAAAAATACCGCGATAGGCATAGAGATTGGTGCTGATTGCAACTTCATAGCGAAATATGTAGTTTCAAATGCTGATTCTGCGTGGACCTTTAAGAAATTATTAGAACATAAAACTAAAGAATCAAAAGCTGTAGATAAATTAAGTATTTCTCAATCAGCTTTTGCCGTTTATTTAGGGTTGAATAAGCGAATTGATAACGAATATAGGAATTGCATAACATGGTTTTTCCCTTCGTATAACATCAAAGACATAGGAATAACGCAAAAAACTTTCTACAATACGAATTGTATAATCTGCGCTATGCGTTCTTCAGGGGATTCTGTATCTATGCAAGAGAGAAATACTCTTCAACTAACTGTGATTGCAAGCTATAGAAATAATCGTAGTTGGAATAACTCAAAAAATGATCTCAAGGAAAAAATTATATCGACTGTTAAGTGTTTATTTCCACAACTTGAAGATACTGTTGTTCTAAAAGAAACAGCGACTCCTTGCACATTTCAAAGGTATACATCGAATAGAAGAGGTGCTATTTTTGGATTGCAGGAGACTGTTGGACAAATTAGTAGAAGTGTTTTTCCAGATAGAACAACTGTGAAAAATTTATATTTAGTTGGACATTGGGTTACTAATGGAATAGGGCAAAGTGGCATACCTACTGTTGCATTTTGTGGAAAGAATGTTGCTGGAAGAATATTGCAAAAAATAGTAGCGGGTGATAAAACTGGTTAGCTTATTTGTTTTAAATGGGGAAATGGATTTCTGGAAAGTACTTTTGAAGGGAGCTAACATGCAAAAAAATATGGTTGGTGAGAATAAAAAAAACATTAATGATATGATTTATCTACTGAATCAATATTTGCATTTAAACCCAAAACAGATGGAATACGTTCGTCAAAAAAACATTTTCTTGAAAAAATTGCAAAATTATCTTAATTTCATAGATAAAGTTGAAGAAACACTTTCTCATAGAAGAACATATGTGAAGAATGTATCTCTAGAATTATTTCAAAAGAAGTACGAAGATATTATTTATGCTGGCTATAAACTCGAAAAGGAGATTGATTCAATTCAGGTAAAAGAGCAACTTAAGAAAATGTTTAGGGTTTGTACCAGGAGAGCCTATCAATCCAATTTAGCAAAACGTGGTCTCGAAAAACCTTTGGGGTATGCTGGTGATTATTTAACCATTGAAATGTTTTATGATAGGAAGTTAGCTTCTCCAGGAATAGGGAGTTATTTTGATTATTGTTGTTTTAATAATCCTCTGGCACACGCTGACATTTATCGTAAAAATAAGATGGTAAAGTTATTAAAAGATGCTATTCGGCAAATGAAGAAAGACAATCTAAATATAATGAATTTAGGATGTGGTGGATGTAAAGATATACGAGATTTATTTTCTTCTTTTCAAGTGAAAAATAAAGAGCTTAAGTTTCTTGCTGTTGACCAGGATCGAGAGGCATTGCAATTTTCAAAAACACACCTTCGTAATTTGCCCGCAAAGGTATTAGTGGAATTTAAGAGAGCAAATATTATAGACTTAATCTGTGATTACAGGAATAGAGATGTAAAAAACCCTTTTAACAATAAAGATATAGTGTATAGTATAGGTTTAGTAGATTATTTTGCAAATAATACGCTTGGATTGTTTGTGCGATTTTGCGTAAAATCACTTATGCCGGGAGGGGTATTAATTTTTGCTCACAAAAACGCTAAAAAGAAAAGGTCATTTTTGTTGGCTGACTGGCTTGCTGATTGGAGATTTTACAAACGGGATTTATCGCAAGTAAAAAAGATTATTAAAGATGAGATTAAAGGATGCGATATGCAAATTGAGTGGGAAAGAACACATCATATGTTCTTTTTTATCATAACAAAGAAGTAGGGGGAAATGATTTTTAATTCAGTTAAATTTTATGCCTATTCTTCACTTTTTAATTTTATAGCTACTTTTCTTTTAGCGCTTTTTATTATTTTAAATAATTTTAAACCAAAAGTTAATAGATTTTACACTTATTTCATTTTTTGTACAAGTTTTTGGGCTTTGTTTTATTATTTCTGGTTGTCGACATCTGATGTGATCTTAGCTGATTATTTTGTTAGAACATGTATGATGGGAGTTTTGATTTTCCCGCCTATTTTTACCCACTTTATCATGCTGTTTACAAAGATCAATTTGCTGTCGCGCGGAGAAAATATTACTAATTATCTGTTAGGTGTCCTTGGAGCAACTCTTGTTTATACGCCTTTTTTTGCTAAAATAGGGGGGAGCTTTTATTGCTTTCCTTATTGGCCGAAACCGGGCCCCTTATTTCACCTTTTTATAGTTTATTTTTTTTTAAATATAATATTGAGTTACGGGTTGTTATTAAAAAAATATTTTTCAACTCAAGAGAGTGTTACGAAAAATCAAATCAGATATCTTCTTGTTACTATAATATTCGGAGTTTTAGGAGGACCGGTAAATTTTCTTCCATGGTATAGACTTCCTATATTGCCGGGGACAATAATACTTTTTTCTTTATGGGTAATAATACCTGCTTACGCTATTATTAAACACCGCCTTCTAGATATTAAAGTTGCGTTTACTCGTGGCGCTATATTACTTTTTGTCTATGGTTTTATTGTAGGCATTCCTTTATCATTGGCAATGATTGGCAAACCACTACTGATAAAATACTTTCAAACTCAATGGTTTTTTCCGCCATTAGGGCTGTATACTATTTTAGCTTTGCTTGCTCCTTACATTTATTTACGCTTTCAAAATCAAGCAGAAGAAAAAAGAATGCAGCAGCAAGTTCGTTTGCATCAATCTTTAAAAGCCGCGTCGAAAACCACAATTGAAGTGCAGAGCATTGATAAATTATCAAAAATTATTCCCAGATATCTGCTTAAATTGTATAAGAAACTGGATAATAAAATTATGCATATCAGCATGTTTTTGCACGATAAGGATAATAAAGTTTATCATATGCAGTCTTCAGTCGGTGAACAGAAAATACCAGTTGATACATTGATCCGAGAAGGCAGTATGTTGGTAAAGTGGTTTACTATTATTCGAGACAGGTTGGTTGATGAAGGGGTACTGCGGGCAAATGAGGTGGAAGTTTTGGTATATGAAGATATTGATTATTGGATGAACAATCCCAATGTCTTGAAAAAGCCGTTTAAAGGTTTGGATAAAGTTTTACGAGAACTAAAAAGAATAATGGAATCTTTTAACGCTAGTTTAATTCTTCCTTCAGTATATCAAAAAGAACTTTTGGGGTTCTTAATCCTGGGAGAAAAAACTCCGGATCCATATTCGATTAGTGATATTTCCACATTTTCGATCCTGGCTAATGACAGTGCCATGGCGTTTAAAGCCGCTCAGTTGTTTGAGGATTTAAAAGTTGCCCAGGCTAGATTAATTCAATCTGAGAAATTAAATCTTTTAGGTCAGCTGGCATCATCCATGGCGCATGAAATAAATAATCCGTTGGCAATTATTTCCGGTAATGTGGAATTGTTACTGCTGGATGAGACAGATGAGAGTAAGAAAAAATTCCTGCAGAAAATCAGTGATCAGACTGAGCGGGGATATAAAATAATTCATCGGCTGCTTAATTTCTCGCGTTTACCCAAAGAGGAGATTAAAGTAATAAAAGTGCATGAAATGATTGATGAGACTTTGGAGCTGATTGGTCATAAAATTAAACATGGGAATATTGAACTTATAAAAGAATATAATGAGGTTCCGGAGATTAACGGCAATCCTACCCAGATTCAGGAAGTGCTGCTGAATTTATTTGTTAATGGGATCCAGTCTATGCAGGAAGGCGGTACGCTGAAGATTACCACTACTGAGATAAAACATAAAGTTGAGATTTTGATTACTGATACGGGAAAAGGGATTGATGAAAAAGATATTCAAAATATCTTTGATCCGTTCTATACTAAGGGTAAGGAGGATGGTACCGGATTAGGGCTTTTTGTCGCTTCTCAGGTAATGGGGCTGCATAAGGGCACAATAGATGTTAAAAGTAAAGTTGGTCAAGGCACGACTTTTGTGCTACAATTTGGATTAGAAAAAAATTAAAGGATTTAGTTTTTTTTAGTTTGAAGTAATTACACGGAGGTTTACCATGCTTGATATCTTAGTTGTTGATGATGAACAAGAGATTGCCAGAGCGCTTGCCGGTTTTTTTTCAATAAAAGGCTATAAAGTGCGCATTGCTAATGACGGAGAAGCCGCAATGGAACTTGTCAGAGAACATCGTCCCCATCTTGTATTTCTTGATATTCGTATGCCGAAAAAAGATGGCTTAAGTGTGCTGCGCGAAATCCGTGAATTTGATCAAACAATAAAAGTTATTATGGTTACGGCTTTTGGTACTAAGGAAATTGTTAGTGAATCCATGCGTTTGGGCGCGGTTGATTTTGTGCGCAAACCGTTTACCAAAGCATATCTGGAACATGATGTTATTGCCAAAGTAAGTGTGCAGCTGTTTGAAGATCTGAGAAGTGAAGTTGATCAGAAACAAGGGCTGATTGAGCAGTTAGGCAGTTTAAATGAACGCGCGTCCCGCAATTTTTACCAAACAATTTTGTCTCTAGCTACCGCGCTTGAATCCCGCGATAAATATACCCATGGGCATTCGGAAAGAGTCGAAGTTTACAGCAAACTCATTGCCAAACAATTACAGTCATCGAAAATGGCGGATATCAATGATCAGTTTTTAGAAAATTTACACATCGAATCACGGCTGCATGATATTGGCAAGATCGCGATCCCGGATATTGTATTAAATAAAAGAGGCAAATTAACGGCTGCTGAGCATGATGAGATCAAGCGCCACCCCGAAGAAAGCGTAAGAATCCTAGCGCCTTTGGAAAATATCAAAGATAATATTGAAGTTATTTACAGTCATCATGAGCGCTATGACGGTACTGGCTATCCTAAGCGCAAAGTCGGCAATAAAATTCCCTTAAGAGCTAGGATTATTGCCGTGGCTGATGCTTTTGATGCTATGACCTCGGATCGTCCGTATCGCGATGCTTTGCCCGATGAGGCCGCGTTTTTAGAACTGGAAAGATTTAAAGAAATTCAGTTTGATCCCATGGTAGTGGATGCGTTTAGTTCTGCTTATTGGAAAAATAAGAAGAAAATTACCAGACAGGAAAACTGCCGGGAAGAAGTTTTATTGAAAATTTAATTTAAATTTTTCAGTTTTGGATTTTAAAAGGGGTATTAATGCTTAAGATTTTAGTGGTTGATGATGAACCGGAAATAACCCAGATTCTCGAGAATTTTTTTCTTCGCAAAAAATATACTGTTTTTGTGGCGAATAATGGGCATCAGGCTTTAGAAGTTATTAAAAAAGAAAGACCGCATCTGGTATTTTTAGACGTGCGCATGCCGGTTATGGACGGCTTGACAGTTTTACGTAATATCCGGCTGGTGGATAAAAGCATAAAAGTTATTATGGTTACAGCTTTAGAAGATAATAAAACCATGCAGGAAGCAAAGGCCTTGGGCGCGGTTGATTATGTGAGCAAGCCGTTTAAATTGGATTATCTGGAACGGGAAGTTTTGGTAAAAGTTAACGCGCAGCTTTTTGGTGATTTGCGCGAAGAGCTCGCGGAAAAAAGTGAACTTATTGAACAGCTGGCCAGAGAAGTGGATAATGTCGGACAGTTAAATAAAAAACTAAAACGTAACTTTTATCAAACTATCTTATCTTTGGCCATGGCTCTGGAAGCTCGGGATCGCTATACACATGGTCATTCCGAGCGGGTAGATTTATACAGTAAGATTATTGCCGAAGAGTTAAGAGATAATCAAAATTGGCTGATTGATGATGGGTTTATGGAATCACTGCATATTGAGGCTCGTTTGCATGATGTGGGAAAAATCGCGATTCGCGATGGTGTGTTAAATAAACCCGGACGCTTGACTGAAGAAGAATATGAGCAGATCAAAGCGCATCCGGTTCAGAGTTCTAAGATTCTCGCGCCTTTGGAAGATATGCAGGAAAGCAGTGAGGTTATTCGCCATCATCATGAAAGAGTTGATGGCAAAGGTTATCCCAGTGGTTTAACTAAGGATCAGATTCCGGTTAGATCGCGGATTATCGCAGTGGCTGATTCCTATGATGCCATGACTTCTGACCGGCCTTACCGCAAAGCTTTATCGATTGATGTCGCGATGGAAGAGCTGGTAAAAAATAAAGGTACGCAGTTTGACGCGGAAATGGTTGATGCTTTTGTTAATGCTTTTAAAAAAGGAAAAATACCCAATTAATGCAGCATAGCTGCATTAATTGAATGACAAATGGCAAATGACAAAATCCAAACGAAAACAATGAAACAGCGATTGAATGACAAATGAACAAATGACAAAATCCAAACAAAAACAATGAAACAGCGATTGAATGACAAATGAACAAATGACAAAATCCAAACGAAAACAATGAAACAGCGATTGAATGACAAATGAACAAATGACAAAATCCAAACGAAAACAATGAAACAGCGATTGAATGACAAATGGCAAATGAACCAAATCCAAAAACAAATAAACAAAATCTAAACGGATAAAATTCTTAGCATGGCAATAGAAAAGAAATTTGATATATATGACAGGGCTTTAAAATTTGCAATAAAAACAGCAAAAATAATAGAAAACTTACCTAATAATATAGTCTTTAGAGAATATAGCAAACAATTAATAAGATCAAGCGGATCAATAGGTGCAAATATTGAAGAGGCAGACGGGACTTTAACGAGAAAAGATTTTATTAATAAATTAGGGATAGCAAGAAGAGAATCCAGGGAATCAGCTCACTGGTTAAGGCTGATAGAGAATATATTTAGCGGAAATAACCCAAAACTGAAAGAAGAGATCCAAAAACAAATAAAAGAAGCAAAAGAGTTAATGTTGATTTTGAGCAGTATTATAAATAAAATAAAGGATAAATAGAGCTTCTATTTGACATTTGGAATTTGTCATTTTATCAGGCTGTTATTGTTTTACGTTTGTCATTTGACATTTGGAATTTGTCATTTTATCAGGCTGTTATTGTTTTACGTTTGTCATTTGACATTTGGAATTTGTCATTTTATCAG
>JAHITE010000036.1 GCA_018817585.1 Candidatus Omnitrophota bacterium | reverse complement strand
TGAGTTATTTGAGCGGTGTTTGGCGCGGCTGATTGTTCAGCATTAGCCAAAAGCTAAATAAGTAAAGCGAAAATTGAAAAATACAGGACGGAGTATGTTTAAACGCGGTATCTATAATTATTTTTTGGTAAATCCGGACTAAAAACCGTCTTGGGATTGTTCTTTGTTTACTTGATTTTTGAAAAATATGCCGAATTTTTAAAAAATCAGTATTTGCTGATTCTATCTAGGAATTGGGGTTTTATAAGTATATTTGACAACGACCATGATTTTAATATAAAATAAAGTCTTATGTAAAAACTCCAGGTAAAGCTTAAAATATATTCAGACAGAATAAATAATTTAGATAAGAGATAAGAAAGAGGAGGGCAATCATGGTTAAAAATAATGTTCAGACTTTCGAATATAAGGCGGAAATGAAGCAGCTGCTTCATCTGATCATCCATTCTTTGTATACGCATCCGGAGATATTTCTAAGAGAATTAGTGTCTAACGCGTCCGACGCGTTAAATAAAGTCAAATACCGGATGTTAACAGATCAAAATATTCTGGATAAGGATACGGAACTGGCGGTTAAAATAACGGTTGATTCCAAGAAAAAAACATTTTCTATCGAAGATAACGGCATTGGCATGAACAAAGAAGATTTAACGGAAAATATTGGGATCGTGGCGCGTTCCGGAACCCTGGAATTTCTGCAAAAGATGAAAGAAGAGAAGAAACAGACAGGTGATCTTATTGGCAAGTTTGGGGTGGGGTTTTATTCGGTGTTTATGGTTACGGATCAGGTTGTGATTGAGACCCGTCACGCGGATAAGGATTCTAAGGGATACAGATGGGTCTCTTCCGGAGAGGCTAGTTATAGTATTGAAGAAATTGACAGAAAGGAGCGCGGGACAAAAATAAGTTTTACGTTAAAAGAAACTGCCCATGAATTCGCGGAAGAATTTCGGGTTAAGGAGATAATCAAGAAATACTCCAATTTTTCTGACTTTTCTATTTTTCTGGGCAAGGACAAGATCAATACTGTTGAGGCTTTGTGGCGCAGGAGGGAAAAAGATGTAAAAGCGCAGGAGCGTAATGAATTTTATAAATTTATTACCAATGATTACGAGGATCCTCAGTCATATCTGCATCTGTCTATAGAAGGCGCTGGAGCTGAATTTCGGGCGCTGTTGTTTATTCCGTCAAAGGCGCAGTTTGATTTAATGCGCCTGCACCAGCATAAGACTATCCAGCTGTATTCCAATAAAATTATGATCATGGACAATTGCAAGGATTTACTGCCGGAATATCTGCAATTTATCCGCGGGGTTGTAGACACAAGCGATTTGCCTTTAAATGTGTCCCGGGAAATGATTCAATCTTCACAGGTTCTGGGCAAGATCAAAGATGTGCTTACGAACAGGATTATTAAGTGGCTGCAGGAACTGGCTGATAAAGAGACTGAAAAATATTTAAAATTCTATAAGTCATTTGGGCCGTTATTTAAAATGGGCCTAAACAGTGATTTTGCTAATCGTGAGAAGCTGATCGAATTGCTCAGGTTTGAAACCTCTACTCAAAAAGAAGGGGAAATGTCCTCCTTAAAAGATTATACCAAACGTATGCCGGAAAACCAAAAAGAGATATATTATCTGTCCGGGGATAACCGGGAGTTTGCCGAACGCAATCCCAATCTGGAATATTTCAAGAAAAATAATGTGGAGGTGCTGTTTTTGCTCGATCCGGTTGACGTGTTTATAATGCCGTCCATCCCGGAGTATGATAAAAAACCGATCAAAAGCATTGATAAGGGAGATATTGAAATAAACGATACTGCTGATAATGCTGGACAGAAAGAAGATAAGCTCTCTGAATCACTAATAGGTTTGTTTAGGGAGACCTTAAAGGATAAGGTTGAGGATGTGAAAATTTCTAAACGCTTGGTTGATTCGGCGGTTACACTTGTCAGCGGTAAGAATGCCGCTGATCCTCAGCTGGAGCGGATGATGAAGATGATGGGCCAGGATATGCCGTCAGCAAAGAGGGTATTGGAGGTAAATATTGGCCATTCGGTGATAAAAAATTTATCACGCAAATATTTAGCCGGTCCTTCGGATTATTTCCTGAAAAAATGTATTGTGCAGCTTTATGAAAGCGCCCAGCTTGTCGATGGAGAGCTTTCCTCCAGGACAGAATATGTTAAGCGGATGATGGAAATAATGGAAGAGGCCACAAAATAGATAAAGCCTCACTGTTCCTGATAATCCTTATTTTTCTATGTGTTTAGGGATTCCTAGATCATAGTAAAACTATCGACTATTAACAATTGGCCAAGAATGGCTTTTTTCCTCCTTGAAACCAAGCGATTTTCCACTACAAAGCGTAGATGGACAAGAATTTTCTTTGGTTTAGGAACGGAGATGAAGGACGGTACGCCACTGAGGCAGGATGGCTGATTTGGCGGCGAATGATGCAATATCTAAACAACAGGAGATTGCTTTTTTTGTTTTCATGAGGTAATTACAGACTTGCAGCGGTTGACGTTTAATTTCTTTGACAAGGTTCATCACATATGATACACTTATTGTGGAGGTAAAAATATGCCAACTAAAAATCCTAGAATAAATGTAGTTCTTGATCCTGAAATATATAATACTCTTAATAAATTAGCTCAAAGCCAAGGAATTTCACTTTCTCTATTTTCCCGAGACCTTATAAAGGAAGCTTTGGAAATTCGTGAAGATATATATTGGCAGGAAGCAGCTGAAAAAAGGAATAAAACACTCTCCCCTAAAAAAGCTTTGTCCCATAAGGATATTTGGAAATAATGGATTATTCTATTATCTATCATCCTGAAGTAAAAAACGATATTTTGGGTATCCCAAAAAATATCAAAGATAGAATAAAAAAAGCGATTGAAAACAAATTGTTAGCTGACCCGATTAAATATGGGGAGCCTCTCCGCCGAAGCCTTCAAGGATACCGAAAACTACGTGTTGGAAATTACCGCATTATTTATAAAATCGAAAAAAATAATATTGAAGTATTAAAAATAGGACATCGCAGAGAAGTTTATGATAAACCCAGATATGAATAAAAATGATTGATTGTTTTGTTTTACTGGGTAGCATAAAAAAATAGTCGCTTCCCCTATTAATCTAATAAATTAGAAGAAAAAATAAACAAATAGCTGGCTTTAATTTTCCCTTGAAACCAAGGAACAGATTAATGAATCAATTTGGAGTATTTCTAAGAAAACAGATTAAAGTTATATGCGCGATTATTCTCCTGTGCATATTAGGTTTAATCTGCTTAGGATATATGCTGACAAATACTAGAGAATTCAAACCAATTGTACAAGAGACGTATTAATTATTGACGCAAGTGGAGTAAAATAGTATTATTTATATATAAAAATACAAGTCTAAACGTCAACTCAACAAAGAGAAGTCGAAATGGGCATGAAACATAGATTAAATAATCCAGCAATCTCTAAATAGGGGATTGCTTTTTTGTTGTAATGACGTGATTACGCAACTTGCACACTTTATCGTTAAAATTAATGAAAGGAAAATTCCTAATAATGACTATTAATCGAATAATTTCATCATATATTATTATAATTTTCGTATTATTAATTAGTGGCTGTTCTACTGTAAGGCCAATTAAAAAAAATTCTTATCATAAGCTTTATCCTGACGCGCAAGCTCAATTTGCTCAAATGGACAAAGAACAGGCTTTAAAAGTTTTTCAAGAAGTTTTTGCAAAAAGGGTAGACTTTTCTAATAGTTCTTGTAATAATTCTGATTATAAACCAAAGTTTTCGATAAGTGAAACTGGGGTTGCAGGTGTTTTTAAGCATGGTACTAATCATCGGGAACTAGTTTATTCTGATTTAAAAAAGGTTGTCTATCGAACTTGGACTACTTCTGAGGCGGATACTAATGCCAGCTTTAAGTGGGAAAATGTTGAGAGTATTGGAATTAATAATACCAAATATGTATTATATGGAGATTGTTGGGACTTTTCGCTTAGCGTTCCATGGGATTCACAGGATGAAAAAAATAAGAACGGATTCGGATTCTCAGTTTTCACCCAAGAAGAAAGAGATAGAGCGATTGCGGCTTTATTATGGTTGTGTCCTAAAATAAAATAGTATAAGGAGAGTATAATGGGCAATAAGCAGAAATGTTTTTTTATTTTTATATGTTTGATTTTAATGAGTTCGTCAACTGGATGTTCCACAAGAACTTTAGTGCTTAGAGGTTCACGAGAAAATTTAATTAAAAACATTAAGGTAAATAAATTAAAATCAGATACTAGGAAAAATGTAAAAATAAAGATAACAAAATGGGGACCTGAATATCGGATTCAAACAGGATATCATGGCACAGAATATCATAGCCTTCAAGCAGCAATTGCATCCGGCGGTTCAGGCGGAGAGTTCTCATATGAGTCAACATGGAAAGAATCTAAGGCTTTGGCTGCTGCTATGAAAAAAATTGGCTACGAGTCAGTTGATGTTGCTTCTGAGTATCAAGTTGAAGGTAAACATGGAAGGCCGTATAGATATGATGATATTGAGCCTGAATATACTGTTAATGGGACTTACCCTCCTAGTTTGGGTCCTAATATGATCCCTAAAATTATTTGGGATGTGATTATGGCTGTTCCGTCATTAGTTTTACCTGTTCCGGTTATGGGGTCTTATACTTGGACATATGATATAAATATTTCTGATGGAAAAACTAATAAACTATTGAGTAATATCAAAAAGAAGCTTGATTATCGTTTGACCGGTTTTTCGCTTTGGGGGATTATTGGTGCTGTAGGTCCAACTGAGACGATGTTGTCTGATATTGCGGTAAATATAATTGATGAAGAGATAATGCGTCTGGAATCAGAAAAAGAGATATTAGCAGAAAAATAGTACTGATAAATATAAAAGGATTAAGAAAAAGGAGATAGAATGCATAAAATTTTATTTAAGATTTTGGTCATAGTCAATTTATTGTTTCTCACTATCTCTTTTTCAACCGTGCTGGCGGAAGATGAATCAACCGCTGCGCCTAAGGAAAATAACTCCATTAAAACTGTTTATAATTCTAATCTCATAGGCGTAGTCGATCAGATGCTTAGAAGTATTGGTGAGGATCATTGGGTGGCTAAAGAAAAGAAAGTTGGCGGGCAAGTAAGCATCGGAGAGGCTGGATTTAACATCTATCTTGGCCAGGATGCAGTTAATGCCGATGAAAAAGACGGTTTATTTTTGAGAAATTATAATTTCACAAATCCGTTGGGAGAAGGAAAGATTAAAGTTATTAAAGGCCGGATGGTGCTTCAAGAGGTTGGCAAAGGTTTGTTTAGATTTTCCACAGAATTACTTCCAGGTATTAGAGTAGATACCAATACTCACTCGTATACATATAATGGAACAGGGTGGATTGAAACATCATTATTACCCTTAACTGAGCAATAAAACGCATAACTAGGTAAATTTTGATGCGGTAAGAGTTCAAATAATATTCTAAAAGGAAAAAATGCAGAAAAATATTAGCAAATATTTATTGATAGGGCTGATTATTATCAGTGTATTTATAGGGATATCGTGTAATCAGAAAAAGGAAGATTCAATCTTTTTGCTAGAAGGAAATATTATAGGACTTACTTCTGATTATCTATTAGGCGGATATGACCCTGAAACAGTTGAAATTACGTTGGTTATTCCTTTTGCTAAATATCTTGCGAAAAATAAAAATATTGAATCAATTAAATATCAGATCCACTCTGCGTATTTTAGAATATTTTTAAAAACAAATAATAGTTCCGACATGTATAGTCAATTAGAACATTTAATCAATGATCTGCCCCATATTTCAGATACTAAAGAATATTTTCAAAATTCTGCAGAAAAAGAACAAGAACAAAAAATTTATATCGCATCAAGTAATTATAGCGCTTTCAGAAAAGATGAATTTCATATATTAGGGAAGCCTCTGTTAGTACCGCTATCAGGTATGACCGAAAAGAAAATAACAGAGCTAACTCCTGAGATTATGTCTAAACAGCTTTTAATTACATGCGATAGGATGAGATTATCTCAATATGATATTAAACTGGATGATGTACGAGCTAGTATCTCCGGGTATTTATTGGCTTTGGCAAAAGGAGAATTAATCTTAATTACGCAGTTAAACAACAAAATTAAACAATCCAGCAATCTCTAAACAAAGGGAATTGCTTTTTTTGTGTGTAAAAATGATAACTTCTAAAGTGGAGGTCTGACCCTGGTGTTGCAGACCCTGGTGTTGCTCTGGTGTTGCTTCCTGGTGTTGCTTCTTACCAATTCCTGAGATTTCAATTCAAGAAGCAGTAAAAATTGCAGAAAATGAATTTTTTAAAGAAGAACTTTCACATGGAGAATACATCCTTAGTGAGGTTGCATATACAAGTCATTTCAAAAATAAATATTATTCTCATTATACGTGGAAAGTTACTTTTGTTTCGACTTTATATCCGAGCCATTCAGTCTCATATGAAATTACAAAAGAAAAAAACTGCGCTATTTAGGAGGAACTGACTAGTAATAGCTTAAAATAAATTCTTTTACTGAATAGAACGAAATGAAGGTAAGCATGTTATATTGGAAAACTAAATAATGAAAAATTTAATAAAACGTATGCTTTTTCATATCCTTAATCCTATATTTCTAGTTTTATATAAAAAATATCTCCCTGATTTTAAACAGGATTTTAATTGTGCTCCAGTATTTATGATAAGAGAATTACCTGGGGGAGAAAAAGAATGGCAAGGCAAAAAACATCGCAAGGCTTATTTGGGTAATACACATCCTTGGAATAGATATTTTAATAAACCTCTTTCTACCAGACCAAAAAACTTAAGGGATATTGAAAATTTTCTTAGAAAATGTAAATATGTTTCTGACCGAGAAACTAGAAGTCAAAAAGATTTTTGGGAACCTCCTGATATATTTGAAAAAAGGCGCAAAGGAGATTGTGAAGATCATTCAATTTGGGCTTGGCGCCAATTACATGACATGGGTTTTAAGGCAAGATTAGTTATTGGCACATCAGAATCATGCGGACACGCTTGGGTTCATATATATGTGAATGGTCGTTGTTATTTACTTGAGGCAACACATAAATATGGTTGGTTGCCTGAATTGTCAGATTATAAAGCGGATTGGTCAATAGAGCATGAGAAAGAAAAACAATTTCTTTTCTTTGACCATTTTAAAGTAGCGATTAGCGTTTAGGGCTTAGCGAATAGAAAAACATTCCCTGCAAAGAAATGAAGAAGAATGTGCGATATGAAATAAAAAATTGGATGATGATCAATACGGGCGGCCAGCCAGCCGCCCCTACAATATCGATATGATCAAATGGTTTAAATCAATAACAACAAATCAATACATTCAAAATGTCAAAAAAAATAATTGGCCACCATTTAATAAACGTTTATGGCAACGATCGTTTTATGACCACATTATTCGCAATGATGAATCATTATGCCAAATTCAGAAATATATTCGTGATAATCCCGAAAAATGGAAACAGGATATTTATAACATAGCTAATAGCTGATGGCTCATAGCTCATGGTTAAAAAACTAAAAACTGCAAAAACCATTATCCATTGTGTAATACACACACATTTCAATGTGTTTTAGTAGACAATCCCCCCATACAATGGTAAGATATCAATAATCTTAGAGAAATTAATAATATAATATATAAGGAGAATGATATGAAAAATATCCTGGTGATTCATGGACCGAATTTAAATCTTCTGGGTGAAAGAGAGCCGGATATTTACGGGAAGGTGACTCTTGAGACTATTAATAATAATATTTTAATCTGGGCGAAAAAAAATAATATGAAAGTGGACATTACCCAATCAAATCATGAAGGTGAAATTGTGGATATAATCGGCAAAGCTAATTCGACTTATGCTGCTTTACTGATTAATCCCGCGGCTTATACTCATACTAGCGTGGCGATTCGCGACGCGATCAGCGCTGTGGGCATTCCTACTGTGGAAGTGCATTTATCGAATATCTATGCCCGGGAAGAATTCCGGCATACTTCGTTAATTGCTCCGGTGAGTTCAGGTCAGGTTTCGGGCTTTGGCCAGCATAGTTATATTCTGGGATTAGAAGCAATATTAACGATTATAAATAAAAGTTAGCTTGCTGGGACATTATTTTTCAATGGATAGTAAGATGAAAAATAGTCGCTGTCCCTATTAAAGGAAAAGTATGAGTAATCTCAGAGTTAATAAATTAAGAGCTTATCTTAAAAAATCAAATATTGATGCTATGATGATTGCCTGTCCGGCAAATGTGCGTTATTTGTCCGGCTTTACCTCTGCTGAATCATGGCTGTTGATCAGTGCTAAGCAAAATGTGTTTATCAGTGATTTTCGCTATAAATTGCAGGCGCAGCAGGAAATAGACAAAAGTTATCAGATCGAGATGGTCACGACTTCAGTTTATGCTTTACTGGCTGAGTTGTGTAAAAAATTAAAAATCAAATTGATTTGTTTTGAACCAGACCATATTACTTATAATCAGTACAGCCGGATCAAAGTTGCTTTATTGCCTGAAACGCGGATTATTACTGCTCAAAACTTTGTGGAACAGCTGCGGATGATTAAAAGCCCGGAAGAAATCGCTTTGATCCGCCAAGCTGTGAAAATTGTTAAAAAATCATTAAACCAGTTAAAACCGCTGATAAAGCCAGGGATTAGTGAAAGAGCGCTTAAAACAAAACTGGAGCTGCTGCTGATTGACAATGGCTCAACTCAGCCGGCTTTTGATACTATTGTCGCCTCAGGGCCAAACGCGGCCATGCCGCACGCGGTTACCACAGAACGCAAAATCAAGAATAATGAGCCGATTATTATCGATGTGGGCGCAACTGTCCAGGGCTATAAATCTGACTTGACAAGGACTTTCTTTTCAGGTAAAATTAGCCAATATATTGAATATTATAAACTCGTTGCTACTGCTCAAGATAGAGCGATTAGCTTAATCCGGCCGCAGGTTAAGATTGAGAAAATCGACTTTGCGGCAAGAGAAGTGCTGAAAGCAGCTGATCTGGATAAGTATTTTGGTCATTCGTTGGGCCATGGAGTTGGTTTGGAAGTTCATGAGGCTCCCAATATTTCCAATAAAAATTCAATGCGTTTAAAGAAATCAATGGTATTTACAGTTGAGCCTGGAATTTATATTCCCGATTCCGGGGGAATCAGAATAGAGGATATGGTCTTAGTTACTAACAAAGGATGTGAGATTTTATAATTATGATAACAGCAAATCAGTTTAAAACCGGAATGACTTTAGAGTATGACGGCGGAATCTATGTGATAGTTGATTTTCAGCCGGTAAAACCCGGAAAAGGCGCTGCTTTTACCCGGACAAAAATGCGCAATTTAAGAACTAAGAAAATATTAGAAAGAACGTTTAGAGTTGAAGAAAAATTAGAAGTCGCGTTTATTGAAGAAAAGAAAATGCAGTTTCTGTATGCCGCGGGCAATACTTATCATTTCATGGATCAGGAAACATTTGAAGAAGCAACCATGGATAAAGAAGTTTTAAAAGATATTGTCGGATATTTAAAAGAAAATATGGATGTTTCGATCATTAGTTTTAAAAATGAACTGCTGGAAGTAAATCTGCCGATGTTTGTGGAGCTGGAAATAACTCATACTGAGCCGGGATTTAAAGGTGATACTACAGGGGGTTCTTTAAAACCAGCTACGATTGAAACCGGAGCGACTATTTCCGTGCCTTTGTTTATTAATCAGGGAGATAAGATCAAAATCGATACCCGAACCGGCGCGTATGTGGAAAGGGTTTAACTTTTTAGCTAGTTTAATGTATAATATAGAAATTAAGCGGAATGAATAATAATCAGGTGGTTTGGACTTTTAAGGTTAGGAGTTGCTTATGAATTTAAAAGAAATCAAGGAAATGATAGCATTGATGAAGGAAAACGATCTGACCGAGCTGGAGCTGGAAAAAGAAGGCTTGAAAATCCGTTTAAACCGCGGCGGCGGAGCTTCCAATGTGGTATATGAAAGAATGCCTCAACAGCTAAATATGGGATATATCCCGCAGCAGCAGGATATGAATCAGCCGGTTACTCAAGCCCTGGTTACTCCGATAAGTGGGGGATTGGAAATTAAAGCGCCAATGGTCGGAACTTTTTACCGCGCGCCGTCACCTGATGCCGCTCCGTTTGTGGAAGTTGGCGGCACTGTTGAAATCGGACAGGTTATCTGTATTATTGAAGCCATGAAATTAATGAATGAGATCAAATCTGAAGTTAGAGGTAAAATAAAAGCGATTAATGTGGAAAATGCTGACCCGATTGAATTTGGTCAGGTACTTTTTGTTATTGAACAAAACTGATTAGGGAAAAATTATGTTTTCAAAAATTCTTATAGCCAATAGAGGCGAAATCGCTTTGCGAATTATTCGTGCCTGCAAAGAAATGGGGATTCGGACTGTAGCGGTTTATTCTGAAGCTGATGCCAGTTCAATGCATGTGCAGTTTGCTGATGAATCTGTATGCGTTGGCCCGGCGCAGGGAACAGCGAGTTATTTAAATATCGCGGCAATCATGAGCGCCGCGGAAATCACGGATGTTGAAGCAATTCATCCGGGTTATGGTTTTCTTTCGGAAAACGCGCATTTCGCCGAGATCTGCGAATCCTGTCATATTAACTTTATCGGACCTACTCCGGATAATATCCGTTCTTTGGGTGATAAAATGGTTGCCAAGGATTCAATGCGCAAAGCCGGAGTACCGATTATTCCCGGTTCCGCGGGATTGATTGATAATAAAGATGAAGCAATTAAAATCGCCAATAAAATCAAATACCCTGTGATTATCAAAGCAGCCAGCGGCGGCGGCGGAAAAGGGATGCGTGTTGCCCATAATGATGTTCGCCTGGTCAGCTCGATTATTACCGCGCAAACCGAAGCTGAAGCGAATTTCGGCAGTGGTTCGGTGTATTTGGAGAAATATTTTGAAAGACCGCGGCATATTGAAGTCCAGATTCTGGCGGATAAATACGGACATGTTATTCATTTAGGGGAAAGAGACTGTACTGTACAGCGCCGTCATCAGAAATTAATTGAGGAAAGTCCTTCTCCGGCAATGGACGCGAAAACCCGTAAAAAACTGCATGATACAGCTGTGCGGGCGGCTAAAGCTGTAAATTATACCAGCGCCGGGACAATTGAGTTTATGCTCGATACTGACGGTAAATTCTATTTCATGGAAATGAATACCCGGATTCAGGTTGAACACACGGTTACGGAAATGGTCACGGGCGTTGATTTAATCAAGGAACAAATTAAAATCGCCGCCGGAGAAAAATTAAAACTCACGCAGGAAGATATAAAAATTAACGGCTGGGCAATTGAATGCCGGATAAACGCCGAAGACCCGGCAAATAATTTCATGCCGTGTCCGGGAACAATCGAGACTTTGCATATGCCTGGAGGCAGAGGGGTAAGAATTGATTCTCATGTTTATAGCGGATATAAAATATCGCCTTATTATGATTCAATGATTGCTAAATTAATTGTTCACGGAGCAAATAGAAAAGAAGCAATTAAAATCATGCAAAGAGCTTTGGACGAATTTGTGATCGGTCCGATAAAAACAACTATTCCGTTTCATAAAGCAGTGTTTACTAATCCGCAGTTTGTTAAAGGGGAGTTTTATACAAATTTTGTTGAGAAATTTTTAGAAAATAAGGTTTAAAAGGGGGCTGTTGTGTCTGAGAAAGAAAAGAAAAATGATCTGGGAGTATTAAAAATAAACAATGAAGTGATTGCTTCAATTGCCCGAAACGCGGCATTGCAGGTTGACGGAGTTGAAAGCGTAAAACGCGGTATACTTTCCCTGGTTTTTGACTTATTCAGCAAAGGATATCATAATAAGGGAATCAGTCTGGATATTAGCGAAAGTGAAGTTAAAATCGGGGTAACAATTGTTGTGCGCTATGGAGTTACAATACCGGATGTTTCGGCATTGGTTCAGGAAAATATCCGCACGGCTATTGAAGAAATGACCGGATTATCTGTTTCGGAAGTTAATGTCAATATCGCCGATATTCACGCTGAAGAATCAGAAAACTAAAAGGGGGCATTTATGCGTATTTTTAACAAGATCATTGTTTTTTTCTATTCGCTTATTTTCATTTTTATCGGCACTGGCTTAGTATTTTTCGCTTTTCATTTAGCCGGCAAATATGATCTAAGTATTTTGATTGATTATTTTGTTAATTTTCCGAATCTGCATATCCTGGTTGGTTTAACCGGAGTTTTGTTGGTTCTGGTTAGTTTGTCTTTGGCCAATATTTCATTTAAGAAATTTCAGGCGGAAAAAACCATTGGCTATTCAACTAATGGCGGTCAAATAATTATTTCTCTAGGCGCGATTGAGGATTTTATCCGCAAGCTGACACATCAATTACCTGAGGTTAAAGAATTGCGTTCTGAAGTATTTGTTACCAGAAAAAGGATTGAAATCGAAACCAGGGTAGTGCTCTGGTCAACTTCCAATATTCCGGAGATCACAGAAAGAATCCAGTCCGCAATCCAGGTACAGGTACAAACCTTATTAGCCGGCATTGAAAAACCGATAATGGTTAATATGCATGTGGTTAAGATTGCTCCTAAAGATAATGATAAAACTAAAAAAATTAAACAGCAGGAAATTCCTTTTCTGCGCTAAAGGATCATATGAAGTTAATTGTTCAGGAATTATTAATTAATTCCGCTCAGACTATTCACGCGATAGCGGAAAAAAACACTAAGCAGATCGTGGCAATCAGCAAAGCGATTATCGAAGCTTATAAAAACGATAAAAAAGTATTAATTTTTGGCAATGGCGGCAGCGCCTCTGACGCGCAGCACATGGCCGCGGAACTTGTCGGCAGATTTAAAAAAGAACGCAAGGCTTATCCCGCGATTGCTCTGACTACCAATACATCCACGCTTACAGCTTTGGCTAATGATTACAGTTATGAATATGTGTTTGAACGTCAGATCGATGCCTTTGCCGCTAAAGGTGATATTGTTATTGGGATTTCGACCAGCGGCCAGGCAAAAAACGTGATTAGCGGGCTTAAAAAAGCTAAAGCAAAGGGCGCGTTTACCATTGGCTTAACCGGAGAGAGGGGCATTAATCTAAAGAAAATCACGGATATTTGTCTAATGGTTCCTTCAGATGACACTGCCCGGATTCAAGAGTCGCACATCACGATTATTCATATTATTTGCAAACTAGTAGAAGACGCGCTTTCAAAATGATAAAAGCAAAAATAAAAACATTATCGAGTTTGGCAAAAATTATCGCTAAACATAAAAAAGCTAAACAGAAAATCGTGTTTACCAATGGCTGTTTTGACATTATGCACCGCGGGCATGTGAATTATCTGCAAACCGCCAAGAAAAAAGGTGATATTTTAGTTGTCGGATTAAACAGTGATGCCTCAATTAGAAAAATCAAGGGTAAATTCCGGCCAATTAACTGCCAGCTTGACAGATCCGAGGTTATTGCCGCTTTAGCCAGCGTTGATTATGTAACAATTTTTACCCAGGAGACGCCGCTTGAGCTAATAAAAACAATCAAACCTGATATTCTGGTCAAAGGTGCTGACTGGAAAACCAGCGATATTGTCGGCGCTGATGTTTTAAAACAATATGGCGGAAAAATTGCCCGGGAAAAATTTCTCAACGGATATTCAACTACAAAACTGATTGAAAAAATTGCTAAAACAAAACTCTGAAAACCTTAAGCTATACAGATTAATTGATGCTAATGCTAACCGGCTCAAAGAAGGACTGCGCGTAATTGAAGATATTATGCGCTTTATTATTGATGACGCGCGTTTAAGCGCTGAGTTTAAAAAAATCCGTCACGCGGTAACTGCTTGTTTACAAAGCAATAAAGCGACAACTCCGGCCGAGATCATCAATAACCGCCAAATTCAGACTGATGTGGGTAAGAAAACCATAGTCTCTGAGGCTAAAAGAAGCAATATCCTGGATATTTTTCTGGCTAATTGCCAAAGAGTTAAGGAGTCGATAAGAGTACTGGAAGAATGCGCCAAATTATTTGATCCTCAGGCAGCGCAAAGCTTTAAAACAATGCGCTATAGTATTTATCATCTGGAAAAACGCGCTATTGAAAAAATAGCTAAAATATGTAATAATAAATACGCTTAAATTAAAGCATTGAATTGAATTGATTTAATTTAATTTAATTGTAGGGTAATAGTATTTTAAATTTAATTAAAGCATTAACACGGCTTTTATAGTTTGCGTTTAAATATAGAGTAAGAATATTTTAAACTGCGGTTTAATTCCAATTTAATTATTAATTAAAGTATGGAGTAATCCTGTTTTTAATTCCTCTTACAGGTGATTATTCACTGATTGCCAAGCAATCCTCGCGCAGCTTTTAAATCCAAAACCAAAGAATAAATACAATGAAAACTTTAATTGAATCCGCTATATCCGGTAAGTCCACTTTGCTTGTAGAACAAATAGCAAAAAAAGAATACATTGCACCAAAATTGATCTTAGAAAAAATCGCTCAGGGAAAACTGGTTATTCCCGCCAATAATACCCGCAAACTGGAGAAACCTTGCGGTATTGGCCGGCTGATGAGTGTTAAAATCAATGCTAATCTCGGCACATCTCCGGATGAATCTGACGCGAAGAATGAATTAAAAAAACTAAAAACCGCGATTCAGTTCGGCGCGGATACAGTAATGGATCTGAGTATTGCCGGTAATATCCGGAAAAATCAAAAGCTGCTGATTGATCACTGCAGTGTTCCCTTAGGAACAGTACCGCTGTATGAAATCGCTTTGTCGGCAAAGAAACTCAGAGGCAGTATTTATAATTTAACGAAAAATGATTTTCTTGATGTTTTGACTGAACAAGCTAAAACCGGAGTTGATTTTTTTACGATTCATTCCGGGATCACCAAGAAAACTTTAAAAACTTTGGAACAGCATCCGCGGTTTATGGGAATTGTCAGCCGGGGAGGCGCGATTACTGCTGATTGGATTAAGCAGACAAACAAAGAAAATCCGTTTTATGAATATTTTGATGATGTGATTGAAATTTGTAAAAAATACGATGTGACGCTTAGCTTAGGTGATGGTTTAAGACCTGGTACGATTATCGATGCCACGGATAAGCCCCAGATCGCGGAGTTAAAACTTTTGGGCAAATTAGCTAAACAAGCTCAAGCCAAGGGAGTTCAGGTAATGATTGAAGGTCCTGGACATATTCCGATTGATCAAATTCCTCGAAACATTGCTTTGCAGAAAAAATATTGCGACGGCGCGCCGTTTTATGTTTTAGGCCCATTGGTAACAGATATCGGCATGGGATATGATCATATTACCGCGGCAATCGGCTCAGGTATTGCCGCGGCCAGCGGTGCTGATTTTATTTGTTTTGTTACTCCGGCGGAACATATTAAACTGCCGAATATTGAAGATATAAAGCAAGGGGTTATTGCCAGCCGGATCGCGGCGCACAGCGGGGATTTGGCCCGCGGAAATAAACAGGCTTGGGAAAAAGACCGTTTAATGAGTTTAGCGCGTAAAAAAAGAGATTGGGAAACCCAAATCAGTATGGCGATGGATCCGGAATTAATCCGCGCCAGCAGAAAAGCTTCCCAGCCAAAAGTTAGTGATGCCTGCACTATGTGCGGTGAATTTTGCTCAATGAAACTAATGGACGGTTAAACAGCACGGATAATAGAGAAGTATTTTTTATACTACAAGTAAAGCGGGCGTAGTTCAGTGGTAGAACATCAGCTTCCCAAGCTGAATATGAGGGTTCGATTCCCTTCGCCCGCTCCAAAAGTATGGAGATTCGAGCTAAAGGTTTATTACTTTGATTAAAACAGTTTTGAGGGAAGATGAAAGCAGGAATAAAAACCATACTAATTGTAATACTTATTCTGGCATCAGGATGTTCAACTCGGCAAAAACCCAATAATCTGCTGCCTTTGGTTGTTATATCTCCGGAAACAAAAGGGGAATATTATATTGTCAAACGCGGGGAAACTCTCTGGAGCATAGCCAAGTGTTATGCCGTTAACTTAGACCAGCTGGCGAATTTTAACAGAATCGATAATGCCAAAAGCATTGAAGTTGGCCAGAAAATCTTTATTCCGGATGAAATGCGGATGAACAGCGAAAATTCCCAATGTAAACCCGGGAGTCTGTTTGATTGGCCGTATAAAGGGGAGATTGTTCTTGGGTTTAATGAGCAAAAACAGGATGTGCTCAATCAAGGCATCGATATCCTGGCTAAACAGGGAAACGCGATCAGTGCCGCGGCAGCCGGCAATATTGTGTTTACATCGCAGAATCTGCGCGGCTATGGTAAAACAATTATTATCGCGCATAATAATGATTTTGTAACTGTGTATAGTAATAATAACGAGAATTTGGTTAAAACAGGAGATTTTGTAAGACAAGGACAGGTCATTGCCAAAGCTGGAAGCACAGGCCGTGCATCCAGCTGTTTGGTACATTTTGAGTTAAGGAAGAAGAATAAACCACAAAATCCGATATTGTATTTGCCTTAATCGGGAGAAATGATGGAATTATGCTTTCTTTGCAAAATAAAGGCCATGTACGTTCTGATATTTTAGAACTCCTGCAAAAGCGGGTTAGTGCTTTTAAAAATAAATATCGCCAGAATATCGCGATCATCGGGCATCAGGCTTTAGGCAAAACATCTTTGATTTTTGATTTACTTAAGACAATCAAAGACGGCACAATAATTGCGATATATCTGAATGTGAAAACAAAATCGTTTGAATTATTCGCCAAGCATTTTATCGGGGTTTTGTTTTATCAGTATTTGCAGCTGGAAAAAGGAGAAATTCCTGATGGTTTTGAATTGCTTTTGGCCAAGTGTAAAGAAACCGCGCCAAAAACAGCTAAAGCAATCAGCCAGATAAATAAATTATTAAAAGATGAAGCGGATTATGATGAGATTTATTCACTGCTCTTGGATCTGCCTCAAGTTTTGTATGATGAAACAAAAAAACCAATTTTATTGATCTTTGATGAATTTCAGAATCTGGAGGATTTTAAACTCAGCAATCCGTTTCTCGAACTGAGCAATAAAATCATGGTGCAGAAAAACACAATGTATATTGTGGTTAGTTCTACAATCCATAATTCCTTAAATATTCTGGCAAAAAAACTAAGCTTATTGTTCGGTAATTTCGAAATGATTAATCTCCAGCCTTTTGACAATAATATCGCCGGGCAGTTCATTGAAAACAAACTGGATAAAATTAAAATTGATTGTTTACTTAAGAATTTTATCATTAATTTCAGCGGAGGATATCCGTTTTATCTGAGCGTAATTTGCGAGCAAATAAAATGTGTCTGTCTGGAAAACGCGACGAATTGTGTTACGGAAAAAGAATTACTTCACAGTTTAACAGAGCTGATGAATAATGATCACGGAGTGATTAATCAATATTTTAATCATAAATACCATGCTATTTTAAATATTAATCATAAAAATCTCTATCCGCGGATTTTGCTGGCTATAGCCAATGGAACTAAAAAAACCTCGCTAATCGGCAGGCTGCTGAATAAAAAAGCTCCGGAACTAAACCGGCATTTAACTGCCTTGGCGCAGAAAGATATTATATCTAAGCGGGGAGTGTTTAATGAGATAAATGATCCGCTGTTTATTTATTGGCTGAGATTTGTCATGGCTAAGCAGGAAAACTGGTTCAGCGCTGACCAGGATGAATCAGAACTGAAATTTGAAACTGAAATCAGAAATCTGATAAGGACATTTGCCGATGAATCCGCTAAGAAAGTTCAGCAAAGAGTAAAAGAATTGTTTGGGTTATTTGAAAACGATATTGTGGAGTTAGACCGCAAACGGTTTATGCTTACGCATTTTGATCAAATTGATGTTCAGGATAATAACGGAGCCTGTTTAGTTAATGCCCGCAGACTGAAAAAAACCTGGATATGCTGTATTGAAAATGATTTTGTTGATGAAGTGAAAATCGGATATTTTCTGGAAAAAGCCAAGCGTAAGGATATGATCAAGAAAATACTGATTACTTTAGACGGCATTGACGCGAATGCTAAATTAAAAGCTTTAGATGCCAAAGTCTGGATATGGGATCAAAATATTTTAAATGAACTTTTAACCTTATTTGAAAAACCAAGGCTGCTAAAATGAAGATTGGCGTAATTTCTGACACGCATATTCCGGATGTTTGTGATGATTTACCAGCGGTATTAAAAAAACATTTTAAAGGCGCGGATATGATTATCCATGCCGGAGATATTGTTAATCAGTGCGTAATTGATCAGCTGTATCAATACTGCGCTGATGTGCAGGCTGTATGCGGCAATATGGATAGTCCTCAGCTTCAAGGGAGGCTGCCGCAAAAGAAAATTATCAAAGCCGGAAAATATACGATTGGCCTGACTCATGGCTGGGGACCGCCGCTGAATATAACTGAGCGGCTTGCTAAAGAATTTAAACAAGTTGATATTATTATCTTTGGACATACTCACAAAGCGCTGAATGAAAAAAATAACGGAATTTTATTTTTTAATCCCGGCAGCGCGACGGATATGCTTGCTAATCAGCGGTCAATCGGAATCATTGAATTAAACGGCAAGATAAACAGCCGGATCATCGAAATATAAATAAATCATCGCGTAGAAAAACATGCTATAATATTATAAATTAATTTTCGCGGAAAAGAGGCAATATGGATAAATTATGGGCTCCCTGGCGGATAAAGTACATTCAAGCGAAAAAAACCAAAGGCTGTATATTTTGTCTAAAACCCAAGCAAAAAAAAGACAAGATTAACTATATTATCAGACGAGGGAAATATGTATTTTCAATTTTAAATATATTTCCCTATAATAATGGGCATATTATGATCTCGCCTTATCGCCATATCGCGGATATTGACAAACTGACGCCGCAGGAGTGGTCGGAAATGTTTGAATTCGTTAAAGACACAACTAAACTATTAAAATTAAAACTTCAGGCGCAAGGATTTAATATTGGATTTAATGTCGGAAAGGTAGCGGGAGCTGGAATTGACCAGCATTTGCATATGCATATAGTTCCGCGCTGGGATTCAGACACCAATTTTATGCCTGTCTTAACTGATTCCAAAGTAATTTCCCAGTCTTTGGATGAACTTTATAGGATTTTAACATAATGAAAGAGTTAATTGTAATAATTGATTTTGGTTCACAGTATAGTCAGCTGATTGCCCGAAGGGTACGCGAATATAATGTTTACTGCGAGGTTCATCCTCCTCAGATTAGCGCGGATAAAATTAAAGAACTTAATCCTCAGGGAATTATTTTTTCCGGAGGACCGAAGAGTCTTACTCAGGAAAACGCGCCGAAATGTGATGAGCAAATATTTGAATTAGGCATACCGGTACTCGGGATTTGTTACGGCATGCAGCTGATTGCCCATCATTTTAAGGGTAAGGTCGGTAAATCATCAGCCCGGGAATACGGACACACAGAACTTTTTATTGATGATTCTAGTGATTTATTTAAGAGTCTGGGTAAAACCATGATTACCTGGATGTCGCATGAAGATAAAGTAAAGAAACTGCCCAAGGATTTTATCGGGTCAGCGCATACCGCTAATTCCAGTATTGCCAGTTTTTGTAATCGCAAATTAAAAATATTCGGTGTGCAGTTTCATCCGGAGGTTGTGCACACGCCTAAAGGCAATATTATTCTTAAGAATTTTTTGTTTACTGTCTGCAAATGCAAAGGGCTGTGGACCATGCAGTCATTTATTCATGACTCGATCAGACAGATCCAGCAGCAGGTAGGCAATGAATCCATTGTTTTAGGCTTAAGCGGCGGTGTGGACTCATCGGTTGCCGCGGTATTGCTGCACAAAGCCCTGGGCCCAAAACTGCATTGTATTTTTGTAAATAATGGGTTACTTAGGGATGGCGAAGCTGATCAGGTGCGCGATACTTTCCAAAAACATTACAAAATGAATTTTCACTATGCTGAGGCGGAAAAGCTTTTTCTCGATAAACTAAAAAACGTGACTGATCCGGAAAAGAAAAGAAAAATCATCGGCAGATTATTTATTGAAGTGTTTGATGCTTATGCTAAAAAACTCAAAGGCATAAAATTTTTAGCTCAAGGCACGCTTTATCCTGATGTAATTGAAAGTCAAAGCGTGTTTGGCGGGCCGAGTTCAATGATCAAAAGTCATCATAATGTCGGCGGATTACCGAAGAAAATGAAATTAAAATTAGTTGAGCCGCTTAAATTTTTATTTAAAGATGAAGTTAGACTGCTGGGCAAAGAACTGAAAATACCCGCGGAATTAGTTGACCGACATCCTTTTCCCGGACCAGGACTGGCTATCCGGATTTTAGGCGCGGTGAGTAAGGAAAGACTGGATATTCTCAGGCAGGCAGATAAACGGTTTATTGAAGAGATTAAAGCCGCCGGCTTATACCATGATGTTTGGCAGGCTTTATCAGTACTGTTACCGGTCAGAAGTGTGGGCGTAATGGGCGATGAGAGAACTTATGAAAATACGATTGCCCTGCGGGCAGTTACCAGCGTGGATGGGATGACTGCTGACTGGGCAAAACTACCCATGGACATGTTAGGCCGAGTTTCCAATAAAATCATAAACGAAGTTAAAGGAGTTAACAGGGTAGTCTATGATATCAGTAGTAAGCCTCCGGCAACTATTGAGTGGGAATAGACAGAAAAAAGCAGCGGATAACGATTAGCCATTGAACTTCGCTAAGGATAAACTTTTACTGTTAGGAAAAGCAGAATTCGCAAATGCGCAATAGTTATTTGACAGGCAAAAACACATCTTTTCGCTAAGCCTGAGCCTGCATCGTGCAGGCCCAGCGGCGCGTTCTCGCTATTTTGGCATCCATGCCAAAATAGCGAGAACGCGCCGCTCAAAGAGAATTTTTGCCTGGCGGATCGGCTATTGACCATTGGAATTAGAAGTTTGTTTTTATCCTTGTGACCTTGTGTCCTGGTGACTTTGTGACTAATCAGGGATTATGCTGTTGATTCCGGAAATTAAGAGATAAAATGAAACACAGTGATTTCGTACATTTACATGTACATAGTCAATATAGTCTGCTTGACGGTGCTTGCATGCTGCCGAAATTAATTGATTTAGCTCATGAAATGCGGATGCCGGCTTTGACAATTACTGATCATGGCAATATGTTCGGTGCGATTGAGTTTTATTCCCAGGCAATGAAAAAAGGTTTAAAACCAATTATTGGCTGTGAATTGTATGTGGCTAAGGGCAGCCGCCTAGCCCGAGGCGAAGACGGACACAAGGGACAGAATCATCTTACTTTATTGGTTAAAGACGAGCAAGGATACAAAAACCTGATTCGCCTGGTATCAATTGCCAATCGCGAAGGATTTTATTATAAACCGCGAATTGATAAACAAGTTCTGGCTGAGTATTGCCAAGGATTAGTTTGTCTGAGCGGCTGTTTAAAAGGAGAAATTGCCAGCTTGCTTCTGGCTGGACAGGAAAAACAAGCGATTGAATCCGCGCGGTTCATGAGGAATTTATTTGGACCGGATTGTTTTTATATTGAATTAATGGATCATGGATTAATTGAGCAGAAAAAAGCGAATAAACTGCTGATTCAGCTGGCGCGTAATCTGGATATTCCTTTAGTCGCCACCAATGATGTGCATTATTTAAAAAAAGATATGTCTACAGCTCATGAAGTGCTGCTTTGTCTGCAGACCCAGACTACGCTGGCCGATGTCAACAGAATGCGCATGAGCACTAATGAATTTTATTTCAAATCTCCGGAGGAAATGAAAAAACTGTTCGCGGAAGTTCCGGACGCGATCAGCAATACACTTAAAATCACGGAGATGTGTAATCTGGAACTTGATTTCAGCAAAACCCATTTACCCAAATACAATCTTCCCGACGGGCTAAAAGCAATTGATGTTTTAAAAAACATGTGCTTGGAAAAAATTCCAACTTTATTTTCCGGCAGAGAAGCCCAAGCCAAAGAACGCTTAGAGATGGAACTGGGAGTAATCAATCATTCCGGATTTGCCAGCTATTTTTTAATTACCGCTGATTTTGTCCAGTTTGCCAAGGATAAAAAAATTCCGGTTGGGCCTGGCCGCGGTTCTGCTGCCGGAAGTATTGTCGCTTATTTAACGGGGATCACGGAAATTGATCCTTTAAAATATGACCTGCTGTTTGAACGGTTTTTAAATCCAGCCCGCGTCAGCTTTCCGGATATTGATATTGATTTTTGCTTTGAACGCCGCGATGAAGTAATTCAATATGTAATTGATAAATACGGCAAAGATAATGTTGCTCAGATCATAACTTTTGGAACCATGGCTGCTAAAGGCGCGATTCGCGATGTAGGCAGAGCTTTGGGTATGCCTTATGCTGAGGTTGATAAAATCGCGAAATTAGTGCCCAATGAGCTGAATATTACTTTAACCAAAGCGCTTAATGTTGAGCCGGAATTAAAAAATTTATACAAATCTAACGCGAATATTAAGGAATTGATTGATACGGCTTTAAATCTTGAAGGGATTAACCGTCATGCCTCAACGCATGCTGCCGGGGTTGTGATCAGTGATAAACCGCTGCATGAACATATTCCTTTGTACCGCTCCCAGGAAGGCCAGACCACAACCGGCTATACGATGAAGTCCCTGGATAAGATCGGTTTATTAAAAATGGATTTTCTGGGTTTAAAAACTCTGACAATTATTTCCCAGGCAGTTAAAATTATAAAACGGACCAAAGGGATTGATCTGAATATCAGCACGATTGATCTGGAAGATGAGAAGACTTTTGATCTGTTTAAAAAAGCGAAAACCCAGGGAGTGTTTCAGCTGGAAAGTACCGGGATGCAGGATATTCTTAAAAAACTCAAACCTGATAAGTTTGAAGATATCATTGCTTTGCTCGCTTTATATCGTCCGGGTCCTTTGGGCAGCGGCATGGTTGATGATTTTATTAAAAGAAAACGCTCAGGGGAAAACGTAAAGTATGATCATGATTTGCTTGAACCGGTGCTTAAAGAAACTTATGGAGTTATTCTTTATCAGGAACAGGTAATGCGCATTAGTAATGTCCTGGCTGGATTCTCGCTGGCCCAAGCGGATTTACTGCGCCGGGCAATGGGTAAAAAAATTCCGGAAGTTATTGAGGATCTAAAAAAAACATTCGTTGACGGAGCAATAAAAAATCATGTAGGCAAAGCTATCGCGGAAAGAGTTTTTGGTCTGATTGAATATTTTGCCGGATATGGTTTTAATAAAAGCCATTCCACGGCTTATGCTTTAATTTCCTATCAAACCGCTTATTTAAAAGCCAATTATCCAGTTGAGTTTATGGCGGCATTGCTGACTTGCGAAAAAGATAATATGGATAAAATCGCCCGTTATATTAATGAATGCAAACGAATGAAAATTAAAATTTTACCTCCAGACATCAATGAAAGCTTTTCCCAGTTTACAGTAGTTGATGACAATGCCATCCGCTTTGGTCTATCCGCGGTTAAAAACGTGGGTTCCGGAGCAGTAGACTTGATCATCAATGCCCGAAAAAAAGAAGGGGATTTCACTTCTTTGGTTAACTGCTGTAAAAGAGTTGATTCCAAAGCGGCGAATAAAAAAGTTTTGGAAAGTTTGATTAAGTGCGGAGCGTTTGACCGCCTGGGCGCTAAACGCTCCCAGCTGATGGATGGAGTGGAGAAAATTATTAATCTCGCTTGTTCAATAAATAAAGATAAGCAAAGCGGACAGTTGTTATTATTTGAACAGCCAAATAATAATCAAAATGATAACACTGACCTGGCGGATATTGAAGAATGGCCAATTTCAAAATTGCTGGCTTATGAAAAATTGATGCTGGGTTTTTATATTACTGCCCATCCTTTGGACCAGTATAAAAAACTAATTAAAAGATATGGGTTGTCAAACACCAGTGATTTGCATAAAATGGATACAAATGGTTGTGATGTTTCGGTTATCGGCATTTTGGAAAAGATCAAGATTACGGTGACCAAAAGAAAAGCTGAGAAAATGGCAATCGCGCGTTTGGAAGATACGGAAAGTTTTGTCGAAGTTTTAGTGTTTCCGGAAACATATAAAAAAACGCAGATGAGTCTGGTGGTAGATGAAGTGGTTATTGTTAAGGGCAAGCTGGATTTAAAGGAAGATACTCCGAAAATTCTGGCCAGTGATATTATTCCGATTGAGCAGGCATCAACCCGCTTGATTGACAGTATTAGTTTAAACATCGCGCCTTCGGAAGCATCAGGCAGGATTTTTCACGAATTAAAGGGAATTCTCCAATTACATCCCGGGAATACCCCCGTACATCTGGCTATGGCCAATAAAGAAGGCCGGACAATAAAAATTCAGCCGGACACCGGAGTTGAGATTAATAATGTCCTGATCGCGGATTTGGAAAAAATTTTAGGAAAAGAAGAAGTATTGATTAACGTAAGAAAAGATCTGCCTGAACAGAAAAGAAACTTTGATTTTAGAAAACGAGATTAAACAGCTAATGGCTAAAGGTCAATGGCTGATAGTAAGAACTAAAAGGTTAAAAACAAAAAGTAGAAAGTTATAAGGTTTATAAAGTGAAAACCTAAAACTTATAATTCATAACTATTTAGTATTGACCATTATAGCAATTAGCTATAAGCTATTGACTATCGACTATTAGCTAATAAAAAAGGAGTCTCTATGGATAACTCTATCGGTAATTCAAAGGATTTTTATGCGGAAATGAGAGCTAATACCAGAATTCGTTCAAGAATTAGCGTTTCTTTTGAAGTAATTGATCCTGATGGTTCAATGCAGGCAACTGTCAAAACCTTTGCCCGCGATATCAGTTCCAATGGGATCTTTATTGTTTTAAAAAAGCCGCTGGATATTGATACTAAACTGCACTGTGAATTCAGACTGCCGAAAATCACTAATCCCATTGAAATAATGGCACATGTTGTCAGGGTTGAGGAAATGCCGAATAATGAATTCGGTATCGGCATATTCTTTGATGAAATAAAAAACGAAAATCAGGATGAGATCATTAGATGTATTGAATCAATGGATATAGTCAGACTGCTACAGATCACTGCCCAGAAAAAAGCCTCTGATCTGCATCTAACTTATAATCGTCCGCCAATCATGCGCTTGCATGGTAAACTTGTCCCAATGGATATGGATCCATTAAACACCACTGAATTAAGAAATTTAATTTTCAGTATACTTGATGATGAACAAATCGCCCGCTTTGAAAAATTCAAAGAATTAGATTTTGCTTTTTCGCCTATCCCTGATTTGCGCTTCAGAGTTAATGTACACATTCAACGGGGTAATGTGGAAGGCACATTCCGGGTAATCATGCCGGATTTAAAGACCATTCAGGAATTAGGGCTGCCTAGTGTTGTGGAAAAACTAGCTTTATTAAAAAAAGGGATTGTCGTAATTGCCGGGCCAACCGGATCAGGTAAAACAACAACTCTCGCGGCAATGGTTGATATTATTAATCGCCAAAGACAATCAGTTATTATTTGTTTAGAAGATCCGATTGAATATATTCACGTTAATCTAAATTCAATTATCAAACAAAGAGAAATCGGAACTGACACGCTTTCTTTCTCAGTTGCTTTAAAACGCACATTAAGACAAGATCCAGATGTTATCTTGGTAGGTGAGCTTTTAGACGCGGAAACAGTAAGAACAGTTATTACCGCGGCGGAAACCGGGCATTTGGTTTTAACTTCTTTGCATGCTCCGGACACTGTACAGGCAATTGACCGTTTAATCAGTATTTTTCCGCCACAGCAGAGGAATCAAGCTTGCGTTCAAATTGCTAATAGTTTACAAGGTATTGTTACCCAGCAGCTTGTGCCGAAAAAAGACCGGGAAGCGCGGGTTTTAGCAACTGAAGTTATGATCATGACTGACGCGATCCGCAATCATATTCGCGAAGGTCAAACCATTCAGATTCCCTCGACAATTCAGACCGGAGCGCGTTATCAAATGCATACAATGTCGGAAAGTCTGAAGCGTTTATATTATGGCCAGATGATTTCTAAAGAAACCGCGATTGATTATGCTCCGGAGCTTGCGGAAATAATAACTTGACACTTAACTGATGATATGATAATATTTAACAGTAGTTGTTGTTAACAAGAAGGATACGAAAATGATAGATAAAATATTAGAACATAAGATTACTCAGTTAAATGAATTTGTTGAATTATGGGCCTCTTTTTATGAACTATATAAGAGAGCCAGCGATCAGCAATCCTTTACTGAAGAAGAAGAAAAAAACTTTTTAGAATTAAAAAGCAGTTTAGCCAGAAAATATCAGGGGCTAATGGATTCTTTGGGAATTAAACCAACTGCCGAAGACAGAACATTTGATGTAATTTCACAAGTTATGAGTTTAAAGAGTATTAATACTTTATCTCCGCTGCAGATGGAAAAATTAGAAAATGATTGGCACAATTCGTATATTACTTTAAATAAAATAATGGGTTCGCTGGAGAACAGAAAAGGTGAATTGGCTAAGATTAATGTTTTCGCGTTAAAGTGTAAGCGTTTGCTGCTTAACCCGTTTTTTGCGTTAATTTTAATAATCCTTGCCATTTCTTGCATTTATTATTTTGTGAAAAACTTTTTCGCTTAAATCAACCCAGAATTTGTGCTGACAGTATTTTTGAAAGGAGGACCGCAACATGACAAAAAAAGATATTGTGCTTAGGATTGCTAATGAAACTAAGATGAAGCAGCAGGATATTAAAAAAGTTGTACAAAAAGCCTTGGATGCAGTCATCGATAGTTTAGTAAATGGTCAAACCGTAGAATTGCGTAATTTCGGAATTTTCAAAGTTAAAGCCAGAAGAGGCAGAACCGGACGTAATCCGAGAACTGGGCAAGTAGTTCCCGTGCCTCCGAAAAAGGTTGTTGTTTTTAAGCCTGGGCTGGAAATGAAAAAACTGGTAAAATAATTTTACGATTTAATTATAAATTTTAATAAAACATAAAACCTCAATCAAAGCATTGAGGTTTTATGCTAAATGTGTAGGTTTAGATGAAAATAAATTGCCTTAAGGGAGTCCAAGACATACTTCCGGAACAAATGGCTCAATGGAATTATCTGCATAGTCTTGCCCACGAAATTTTCGCCTGCTATGGTTACAAGCAGATTATTATTCCGATTATTGAAGAAAGCGCTTTGTTTACCCGCAGTATCGGACAGGAAACTGATATTGTGGAAAAGGAAATGTATACTTTTGTTGATCGGGGAATGCGGAAAATTGCTTTGCGTCCTGAAGCCACTGCTAGTGTGGTCCGGGCTTACTTGGAACATGGTTTGGATAAAACCGGGGATTCAAAACTTTTCTATAGCGGACCAATGTTTCGCGGTGAAAAACCGCAAGCCGGACGTAACCGCCAGTTTTATCAAATTGGGATTGAAGCTCTGGGCACATACAGTCCGTTTCTTGACGCGGAAGTAATAAAATTGGCTGTAGATTATTTAAAAGCAATTGGTTTAAAAGATTTCAAACTGCTGATTAATTCTGTGGGCAATACTAAAGATAAGCATGATTTTGGTAATTCCCTGAAAAATTTCCTTAAAGATAAACAAGCTGATTTATGCGCCAGCTGCAAATCGCGCTATGAACGCAATATCTTAAGAATTCTTGACTGTAAAAGCCGCAATTGTAAAAAACTATTGGAACATGCTCCGATAATCCTTGATAATTTATCAGAAGAATCCACAAGGCATTTTACAATATTAAAAAACAGCTTAGATGTTTTAAAAGTCGCGTATCAGATAATTCCTTATTTGGTCCGCGGCCTGGATTATTATACTAATACGGTTTTTGAAATAACTCATGAAAAACTTGGCGCGCAAAATACGATTCTTGCCGGCGGCAGATATAATAATTTAATTGCTGATTTAGGCGGCCAGGCAGCCGGAGCCGTGGGTTTTGCCTGCGGAGTGGAAAGACTGCTTTTGGCTATGCAGGCAGAGGGTATTGAATTTCAGAAAAAAGCTGAACCAGCGGTGTTTGTTATTGGATTAGGCGATAAAGCATATATGAAAACTTTTACGATTGCTGATCAGCTGCGCCAGCAAGGAATAATTAGTTATATTGATTTTCAGGAACGCTCTTTAAAAGCGCAGATGCGTCTGGCAAATAAGCTGAATTGCGCTTATGTTTTAATTCTGGGAGATAATGAATTAGCAAGCCATAATATTCAGCTGAAAAACATGCGGGACAGCACGCAACAATTAGTCAGGCTGGATAATCTGGTAAATCACTTGAACCAAGAATTTAAAAAATAATTCAGGCTGATTGCTTAATTTTTAACAAAACATTGAAATTATTCTCTTGACAAGCATAGGTGATGTTTTATAATAGACAGAGACTAAAATAATGTTTTTTTAAAAGTTTAAAAAGCTTTTAAACGATGGAGGGATAGTATGGATACCGGGAACTTTCAGGATGAAAAAAGGCAGTATAAGCGAGTTACTCTGCCTGGAGTAAGCTGCAGCTTTAAATTACTTGACCCTCGGACATGGTCGACTTACCACGATAAAACAGTTAATGATGTTCAGGATATAAGTATCGGCGGCCTGCGTCTGTGTACAAAAAATGAGCTAATCCTCAAAGCGCCTATCGGTATTGATATAAAAATAAATTCTTCCCAGGAATTAATCCGTACTTTTGGCCGAGTGGCCTGGATTCGAAAAAAAAATCCAACATCTGATGATTATAATGTGGGAATAAGTTTTTCCTGGTGGAAAAATGATGAAGAAAAGAAAATAGTTTACGATGCGATCGCAAGTCAAATTTCTTAGTTGGATAAAGAGGTCTAAACTAAAATGAAAAATCCCTACCAGGAAGAATTATTTGCTAAGATTATTGATCATCCTTCATGGAAGGATGAGTCAAAGACGCTCAGCAATATTATTGGACCGGCTATTTGGCTGATTATTCCTACAGGAATTGAAGATCCGATTAAATCGCAGCAAAAAGAATTTGACAGCCCGGAACAAGAAAAGGAATTTAGACCAATAATTATTGCTTTGCTTACTGAAGCAAAACAATCAGGAACTATTCAAAAATTTTTCCTTACAGATCAAAGACATTTTTATTGTCTTCCGGTAAAGCGCAAAGAAGAAATTTACGGATATGTATTGCTTTGTGATTTGGAACATACGCTTTCTGAAAAAATTATTGAGTTGATTAATTCCTATACCTGTACAACAATTGAAAACGTACAAAAAGAACTGGAAGTTATAAAATTATATGAAACAATCAGACCAAAGACGATCGCGCTTTCTACAGTACATACAGTTGGTAGAATCATCAGTTCCACATTGGAACTTGATGAGCTGTTACCGCGGATCGCACGTTTAAGTTTACAGGTTTTACGCGCGCAGCGCTGCTGCATAATGCTGGTTGATAAATACAAACGTAATCTTGTTTCCCACGCGGTTGTTGATGTCCAAAATAAAAACATTAAACAAAAAAGTCTTAAAATCGGGGAGGGAATCCCCGGTAAAGTGGTAAAAAACGGCAACGCGATTGTCAGCCCAAAGGTTTTATGCGTACCCCTGATTGCCGAAGAACATATAATTGGCGCGATAACCATGTCGCAGCGTTTAAACAATAAACCTTTTGGAATTTTTGATAAAGAAATTTTAACCACGCTTTCCGAACAAGCGGTAATCGCGATTAAAAACGCGCAGCTTTATGATGAGCAGGAAAAACTAACGCTAAACAGCATTAAAGCTCTGGCTTCAATTTTAAGTTCCGGGGTCGCGGATAATTACGGCCGGTCTAATTTATTTATCAATTTAATTATGTCCATCGGTATGGAATTAAAATTAGGTTCTGATCAAATGCGCATGCTTTACTACGCGTCAATTTTGCATAATGTCAGTCAAATGGGATTACCGAAAAAAATTCTCCGTAAATCCACAAAACTTACCGGCAAAGATTATGAAATAATTAAAGAGCAGCATATAAAGGGCGCGCAGCTGATAACGCCGATTGGCGGAAGATTAAAAGCTGTACTGCCGATTATCATTCATCATCATGAACGTTATGACGGCAATGGATACCCCAGCGGACTCAGGGGAGAGGATATTCCTCTGGGAGCAAGGGTTTTAGCTGTCGCGGATGCTTTTGAAGCTATGATTTCTACCCGGCCTTATCGGAGAAAACTATCAATTTCCCAGGCTGTTTCGGAGATTGTGCGCTCCAGCGGAGAGCAATTTGACCCGGTTATCGTCGATGCTTTTGTCCGGGTGATAAAACGATCAAAAAATAAAATTTTCAAAAATAAAGGCAAAGCCTGGAGTTGGAAAAAAATGTAGATTTTCCTAAAAAATCTCGTTTTTCGCGTGTATATTCAAGTCCCAGCTTAGTATAATAAATTTTTTCAAAAAAGCTGTTTAGTTCGATAGTACTAAGGTTCTATTAATAAATAAGTTATATACTAATAAGAATATTATTTAAAAACATGTTGTTTTTTATGGTTTATTTGATATAATAATTTTAGAAAATTTGTTTTAAGAATTGCTGATACAGGAGGTATCTCAATGACTTACAAGAACAGGGAGGTTCAGCCGGAGCTTTTTTGCAAGATTAATAAAAAGCAAACGCAGAATTTACTGAATAAGAACATTTTCTGTTCCCATTATAAATCAGCGATCTCAGTTTCTTTAGACACTTTGATTGTTATTATTATTGGGGTTTTAATGGTTAATTTAAGTGCTTTTGTTCTTGGTATTGAAAAAGGTAAATTAATCGCTAAAAACGATCTGAATAAAACCATTGCGGTACAGCCAATTGGTAACGCGGCTGTACCGATTAAACCAAAAAAAATAATTGTGGTTCCTGAAGCAGTTGAAGAAATAATTGAGCAAAAACAGATTAAAATAGATCCGATTGAAGAAAAGCAGATTGTTAAGAAGGTTGTAAGTCCTGCTGATGGATATATTATTCAGCTGGTAACATATAGTACTGACTCAACAGCGAATAAAGAAGTAACCCGTTTAAATGATTTGGGTTTAGACGGTCATGTTTTAAAGAGCGGAGAATATTATGTTGTTTATGCTGGAACATATAATTCTAAAATAAAAGCAAAAGAAAAACTAGCTAGGTTTAAAGAACGCTACAAAGATTGCTTTGTTCGTTTATTAAAAAAATCATGAATTATTTGGTTAATCATGAATTGAAAGGAGCATATACTAATGTCGATTCATCCGAGTTTAAAAGCAACCAAGGGAAATAAACAAAGAAGTGTTTTAAAACGTTTTGAGCGCGTGGAAAAACTTAAAGCTGACGGTAAGTGGGAAGATGGTAAATCAGCTTTTGGATTAATCAAAGGAAAAGTTCTGAAAATTAAAATTAAAAAACCCGCTAAAACAGCTGAAGCAGCAACTGCAGATAAAGATGCTAAAGCCGCAGCAAAACCAGCAGCAAAAACTGCTAAAAAATAGTTAATACCGATAATGAAAAAGAAACTATTTAGTTTACTGTTGTTAAGTTTAATTTTTTTCGGATTTTCTGCTGAGAGTTCATCGGCGCAACAGGCAGAAATAGAAAAATTTACCGGAATTATTAATGATGATTCTGTGAATATCCGCAGCGGCGCAGGGGTTAATTTTGAAATCCTGCGCAAAATGGATAAAGGTGAACTTGTGCTTGTTGAGGAAAGTATTCTTGACTGGTACAAAATAAAACTTCCCCGTAACAGTAAAGCCTATATCCACAAAGATTTTCTTCGGATGGACGGAGATAAATTCGGTTACATCAACGCTGATAGAGTCAATGTCCGCGCTGACAAAGGAACTAATTTTAATGTGATTGGACAGCTCAATCAAAACGACTTAGTCGAAGTCCTTGAACTGGATAATGAATGGGCGCGAATATTCACAGACAAAAATTGTTATGCCTGGATACATCAAAATTTTGTGAGTAATCACGGGGCAGCATCAATTTACCTTTCTCAGGAAAATCTAAATCAGGAAGCCTGGAAACTGCTGCAGCAAGCAAAAATATTTGAGCAGTCTGAAGGCGGGATTAGTGATAGCAATGAAAAAAGAGCTGCCTGTATTCAAAAGTATAACGCGATTATCCGTGATTATCCGCAAACTACGGCGGCTAACAGCGCGAAAAAACAGATATCAATGTTAAGCATTAAAATCCCGGAAGCGCCGCGCCCGCAGCCAATAGCTCAGCCAGCGGCTAAAATCGAAGTTGTACAAACTCCGGAACAGACAAAAAAACCAGCGCAGTCTACGCCAACTGAAAAAAAAAGTGTTCTCGTAAAACCTGCCGGCAATCCGATTGCCCAGGGTAAGCTCATTGAATCCGGAAGATTTTTCCTTCGCCCCGGCACGCATAAACTAATCATAGATAATCAGGAAAAATATTACCTCAAAAGCTCGGAAATTAATTTAAATACTTATATTTATCATCAAGTCCAAATTTGGGGAAAAATAATTAGCACTGATAAAACAAGGATTCCGACAGTTGAAGTTGAATACGTGAATCAAATTAACTAAAAAATGTCTGAAAGCGGAGCAATAATATTAAGTTTTATCCAAAATCTGCCGGCATTTTTAATCGCTTTGGTTATTCATGAATATGCCCATGGATTTGTTGCTCATAAATTAGGTGATAATACTGCCAAGCATATGGGCCGTCTAACCCTAAATCCCTTAGCGCATGTTGATTTTTTTGGCACAATTTTGTTGCCTTTGTTTTTAATTATTTCCAATTCGCCGTTTGTATTCGGCTGGGCAAAACCAGTTCCTGTTAATTTTTATAATTTAAATAATCCGAAAAAAGATATGATCTGGGTTGGTTTAGCCGGACCCGGGGCAAATTTTTTAACTGGTTTAATCATTTATTTATTATTAGTTTCCGGAATAATTAAAAGCGTAATAATCGCGGAATTTTTGATTAAAGTTTTACTGATCAGTATATTTCTCGGCGGATTTAATTTAATTCCGATTCCGCCTTTAGATGGATCGCGAATTTTACTGGGATTGCTGCCGATGAAACTGGCAAAAGCCTACAGTCGGATCAGCCCTGGCTTAGGGATGATAATTTTGATTATACTATTCTCAGCATTACGGAGATTTTTTTAATGAAGATAGTTAAGCTGGAACTTTCAGAGCGGTCTTATCCGATAGTAATTACTAAAGATGATTTTAATAATCTGGCTGGCCGTTTAAAGCAGGGGGCTTTGGGTAATGAAGCGTTTATTATCAGCAATCCAATAATTTCCCGCTTGTATGGCCAAGCGCTTAAAACCGCGCTGTTAGCTGTTGAGATTAAATCCAATGTTTACAATATCAAAGACTCAGAATCCAGCAAGTCAATTGACCAATACATAAAAACAATCAGCAAAATATCTTCAATCGATACAAAAAAACGCTTATTCTGCATTGCTTTAGGCGGGGGAGTGGTAGGGGATTTAACCGGATTTGTCGCCGCAACCTATAAACGGGGGATTCCTTATATCCAGGTGCCGACAACGCTTTTAGCCCAGGTTGACTCAGCGATTGGCGGAAAAACCGCGATTGATTTAGCCTCTGGGAAGAATTTAGTCGGGGCGTTTTTTCAGCCAAAATTAGTTTATTCCAATGTCTCATTGCTGGCTAGTTTGCCAAAGCGTCAGATCAGCAGCGGCCTGGCGGAAGTGGTTAAATACGGAATGATTATTGATAAAAATCTGTTTGCTTTTTTAGAAAAAAACTATCAGAAAATTCTAAAATTAGATAAAGACTGTTTAATCAGGATTATCAGTACAGCCAGTAAAATCAAAGCGCGGATTGTGGCCAATGATGAAAAAGAAACCAAAGGCTTGCGGACAATTCTTAATTTTGGCCATACGATTGGCCATGCTCTGGAAACAGCGGCTGATTATACTAATTTAAATCACGGCGAAGCAATCAGCATCGGCATGGTTGGCGCTTGTCGGATTGCCCAGGAAATCGGGATCTTAGAATCAAAAGTCACTCAGCAATTAATCGATCTTTTGCAAAAATTTAAGCTGCCGGTCAAGGCAAAAAAAATTGATCTTAAAAAAGTCTACCAGGCATTTTACCGGGATAAAAAATTTATAAACGGAAAAATCCGAATGGTTGTACCAAGCCGGATCGGACATGTAATTGTAACTGAGGATATTCCCTTTGAAATTATTCAAAAAATTATTAAAAGGAGCGTTAACTAATCATGGACATCAAAATCCGCCAGTATAAAGCAGCTGACAAAGACCAGGTAATAAAACTAATCACTTCAATTCTTAAAGCTGAATTTGATTTGGAAAAAGAAACTTATGCTGATTTTGATTTAAAAAACATTTCGGATGTTTATGGCGGAAAAAGAGATTTATTTTTAGTCGCGGTAATCGGGCATACGATTATTGGAACAATCGCGATTAAAGAAGATGACAATAATAGCGCTTTACTGCGCCGGGTTTTTGTTTCCTCAGAGTTTCGCGGTATTGGACTGGGAAAAAAACTGATAGTCAAAGCCATAGAATTCTGTGAAAAAAATGAATACAGTGTAATTAATTTCTGTTCAACTGATAAAATGAGCGCCGCGAATAATCTTTGTAAACGCAACGGTTTTACCCGCCGCGCCTGCATGAGTCTTGGCCCGGTTAAATTATTACGCTTTGCCCGCCGTTTGCGTCAGGCTGAACGCCATTGAGCATTGAGTAAAATTCAATGAAGAAAATCTCGGAAAAACTAGTATTTAGCGGTAATTGGCTGTCAGTAATCGAAACTATACATATTAATAAACAGGGTCAGCCGGTAATCTGGGAAACTGTTCAGCGTAAGAATATCCGCAATATTGTTGTTATTATCGCCCACTTAATCCCATCAAAGCGTTATGTGCTGATCAAGCAATTTCGCCCGGCAATTAATAAAACTGTTTTAGGTTTTCCCGCGGGCCTTAATCCGGATAATGATATTGAAAGCCAGGCGCTTAGAGAACTGAGGGAAGAAACCGGCTATTATGGCAAAATCAGGGAAATCAGTCCGGAACTGGCGCTGAGTCCGGCGATGACCAATGAAACCGTGAGAATCTGTCACGCGACTATTGATGAAGCTGATCCACGAAATCTTAATCCGCAACAGGATCTTGAACCTGAAGAACAAATCGAAGTTGTTTTGGTCAACAGCAATAATGTGCGTGAGTTTTTAATTGATCAGCAAGCTCTGGGTATTGAAATCGGGGTAGGCCTTTGGTATTTATTCGCGATAAATACCAATACAACATTAACTTAAAAATCGAAAAAATCAAAGATGAAGCTTAAAAACAAAATAATCTAACGGCAGTCTCAATAAAAAGGAGATTGTCTTTTTAATTCTAGCAGTCGTTCCACGATCTTGCATCGTGGAACGGCGATTATTGATTAGTTTATATTTGGAGGTTACTATGTCTGGAAAGCCGGGAAGAAATGAACCGTGTCCCTGTGGAAGCGGAAAAAAGTATAAAAAATGCTGTGGAGCTCAGGAAAAGTTTGATTGCGCTATTCCCGAAGAATTCAAAACTAATACAATACTTGACGAGTATATGATCCTGATGCAGGGGATCGGTTTGTTTGGCCAAAGCTTGCGGCAGTTTGATGAAGAACGCCGCGGATTAAATAAATCTGTCCGCGATTTTGAAGAATGTTTTTGTCCGGGGGATCTGGGCGGTGTCCCAGACAGCATTTTCATGCCATGGTATTTGCTTGACTTGAGGTTTGGAAAAAGCCAGAAAACTGTCTGTGAACGGTTTATTGAATCTGAGTACGCGAATCGTTTGCGGGAACCTGGCCCGGAGTTACTGAATAACCTATCAAACAGCTATTTAGCTTTTTATTTGCTTAAAGGCTTTAGCGATGATTATTTAACGTTTGAAGAAATCGGCACACGGAAAAAGTGGATAACGCGCAGGATCAATGATCCTTATGAGCGGGCATCTAAAACCGGTGATCTTTGGTATGTCCGCCTGATAGGAAATGCCGATGAGGCATATGTTTTTTCCGCGCCGTACATTTTCCCGCCGGATGGGAAAATGCTAAAAGACATCCGCGGTGGTGTAGAATTCCAGACAGCCAAATGGAGTGAATATCCAGGCAGATCATTGGATCAGAGCCGGGATTTCTGCGATTCTTCAAAAGCGTCCGTAATTTTTTGGTTGAGCAATATCTTGGACAAACCGTTGGAGATGCCTGATCGTTCCGCAATTACTCACGCAAGAGCCGTTGTTAATACTGACAGGGAAAAATTACATTTTTCCGAAATTTTCTTTAAAATTTTGTATCCGGAAAATATTCAAAAAAAGTTATCCGGTATTAAAGGATTTGAGTACGACAAAGAAACAAAACAGTGGATGTGGTTTAAGAGAACAAAAAAGAACATAAAAATGTATTCAAAGACAATCGGCGGCACGGTTAAAATTAAGGGAAGCCTGCTTATCGCGGAAACTAATTCGCTTCCGCGCGCGCTGAAAATCAAAGCCATGATACAGAAGGCTCTTGGCACTGACGTGGAATATGAAAAAATCGAAGCAAAAGATATGGCCAGTCTTCCTCCTTTATCAAAGGAAGAACAAGAAATAATTGACAAAAAAACCGCTGAGCTTAACTCTGATCCTGAAATCCAGGTATTATTACAAAAACAGTTACACGATTATTATCATAAAAGCTGGCTAAGGCAAAAAATACCTGCTTTAGGATATATAACGCCCTATGCGGCGGCCAAAACCAAAGAAGGCAGAAAACTGCTTGAAAAACTACTCGAAGGAATAGAAGAGAGGCAAAACCGTAGTCCGGATAATGTGGGCAAAATAGATATTAATGAATTGCGCCGGAAATTAAAATTGATTCAGTGAGGAAACCGTTTCCAAACCCGCATTGGAATTAAATTTCCAATGCGGGTTTGGAAAGTGGTTAATATGGAGAAGCTGATGCCATACAGAAAAAATCTTTTAGTAAACCAAGAAATTTATCATGTTTTTACAAGAAGTATTGCAGGTTACAAAATTTTCAATAACGAAGCAGAATATGAACGCATGCGCCAGACACTTATGTTTTATACTGTTAAAAACCCTCCTTGTAAATTTTCATTATTTATAACTCAAAAAGGGACTGACATTCTTTTTCCCGAAACGTCTGAAAGTTCCGAGAAGCTGGTCATATTACTTGCCTATTGCCTGATGCCGACGCATGTGCACCTTATTTTAAAACAAATTAAAGAAGATGGAATATCAAAATACGCTAATCTTGTATTTAAAAGCTACAGTAAACATTTTAATATTAAGCATAAGCGAAAAGGCCCGTTATGGGAAGGCCGCTTTAAGAATGTTTTAGTCGCTAAAGAAGAACAATTTCTGCACCTTACGAGATATGTGCATTTAAATCCGGTTAGCGCAAATCTTGTCGAAAGACCGGAGGATTGGAAATTTTCTTCTTACCCTCATTACTCGGGGATAAAGAATGATAAAGACCTGCCGGGAGATGATATTAGAGAATTGGTAGATATGGAACATCAAGAGTATCGCCAATTTGTTGAGGACAATAAGGATTACCAAAGAGAATTGGAAAAGATCAAGCATCTGGCATTGGATTAACCGTTTTCCAAACCCGCATTGGAAAATGGGTAATTCCAATGCGGGTTTGGAATTGGTTTAATACAAATTTTAAATGAGGCTGATGAAGCAACCGGGTCAGCCATTAAATAAAACCCTCGGATTTTCCCGAGGGTTGGCTCTTTGCGGGAAATCAAGAAATAAGGTATAATTAGAATATAAGTTAACTATTATGAAAGATTTAAAGCAATATTTTATTAAAATTAAGGATAGGAAAAATTGTTTATCATAAAAAACAACAGATTTTTTTGGCGCAGTAGTAAAATTTTGCGGATATTGTTTTTAATTATCGGCTTTATCGGCTATCAGGCAAATGATTCATTAGTTTGTCAGCCGATTAATCAGTCTTTGCTTGCGCCTGAAGTACTGATCAATAATGGTTTATTGCAGCAGGCAATTAGCGCAATGACCAATCAGCAAAACACCGGAAATTTTAAACAAATAATCCAACCTTTGATTAAAGATGTTCTCGATGGGAAGATTGATATTTCCAATATTAATAGTGTGGATCTTTTACCTCTTATCGCCTCAGATGAGGCTATCCAAGCTCATATCAGTCGCTTAGCCGCAGATGGAAATCCTGATACTATTGTTGCCTTTGAATCCGCAAAAGGATTATTTCGGCAAGTCATGGCATTTCACGAATCATATGAAATGTACAAAATGAAGTATGATTTAAATATTGAAGAATCTGAGCAAACAAGATTACCTGCTTTGGCACATGATGAAGCGCGTCAGGCAGAATTAGTATTGACTAGTGTTTTATGGCGAGAGAATTTTGGAATTAATATCGATAGCAAGTGGATGGCTTTTTCCCATCCCATAGACACACTTTCTCGTTTTGTAAATTTTATACCGATCTCAGAAGCTGACCATCATAAGATGATCCAAGATTTACTTCAAGTAGATATGCAGACAGTAAATATGCAGGACATATTAAGTATAGCCGAGGTATTTTTTAAAAGTAGTTTTATCTCAGATGAGTCTCAGCAGGAATTGTTTCAGAAACTTCTGGTTGCCAAGTTTGTTTTTGCTAAATTACATGCGGAATTTAGACAAACAGAATTTTTTAATGTTATAGGTGAAAATATTTTTAATACATTGCTTTTGCGGATTGTCAATGAGTTCGCGAGTATCCCCCAATCTGAAATAAAGCAGGCAGGCTTTGCTGGTTTAGAGCAAAGCGCAAGAGAAGTTTTAAACAGTCTGAATAATGAGATGTTCTTGCGCAGGACTAAATTTATGGCCAGTAATAATGCTCCGACATCACTAAGTTTTTCTGCGCAGGAAGACGAAAAAAGTTTTGACTGGGTAATAAACTTTCCGGTTGGCAGTGATGCCCGCCAACTTAAACAATTAATTGCACTCAAGATATCAAGTAGAATAAAGGCCAATCTGAGAACGCAGGATATTGCTCAAATCAATGCAATTTTCCGGGAGGGTTCTTTGGGGAATGAAGCTGTAAGTTTTTTATCAGCAAGCGAGTCGCTTGAAGAATCAATATAATCTCTTCCGAAATTTTCAACTAAAAGTCTATGTACGCCACACCTAATTTACTATTACCGCCTAACCCTATCTATAAACAGTAAACTGACGCAAAAATAATGCAAACGCATTGGTTGACCTTGATTCCAATGCGGGTTTGGAATTGGGTTTGGTAATGATACAATTTGAGGGGAAATCTGTGTTGACGAAGGCGCCTGTAACCGCTATAATAAGAATACTTAATGACTTTTGTAAACTTATACAAATCCAGGATTGAATAATGTGATGAGAATTGAAGTGTATTTGTTATAACTGGAATAGGGGCTGAGGGTTAAAAAAAATCTTCGGCTTTTTGTTTTTAGGGGCAAGAAAATTAAATTGGCTCGCGTGGAATCAGATTTAACTCAAAGTAAGCCGGCAGAAAAAATCGATGGCAAGCAGCTATGAAT
>JAHITE010000035.1 GCA_018817585.1 Candidatus Omnitrophota bacterium | reverse complement strand
GTAAGCGTATGACCAACCCATGTTGCCCAGCCCTGACATATTCGATAAAATAACACCTAACCAGAAAAAGGAGGGTGTTATTATGCCAGCAGAAAAAAAGAGGCAGTACAGAAACTCGGCACAGTGGCGCGGGTATGTAGAGAGATATCCGGAGAGCGGGTTAAGTGTTGCTGATTTTTGTAAAAAACATGGGTTATATGAAACGGGATTTTATACTTGGCGAAAGCGATTGCGAGAGCAGGTGTCTGCAGGTTTTATCCGTCTTGATCCTGAGATATCAGCAGCCGAAGAATATTTAACGATCACTACGCCAAACGGATTCCGGATAGAAGTGCCGGTTAAGCTGGCCCCGACAGCCGGGGTCGATACAGCGCAAGCATTAGTCCGGGCATGATGATAGCGCGCGCGGGATGGTGGGGGCGAATATTTTTATATCGGCAGGCATGTGATTTAAGGAGATCATTTGACCTATTGGCTGGGATGGTAAGAGAACAATTAAATCAAGATCCTTTGAGTGGAGATTTGTTTGTGTTTATCAATAAACGCCGGACAATGCTCAAAGCTTTATACTGGGATAGTGATGGCTACGCGATATGGCAAAAGCGTCTTGAGCGCGGGCGTTTTGGGTTACCCTCGGGAAACAATTTAGAGTTGGAACGGTTGGATTGGATGCACATGCTCGAAGGAGTACAAATTGGGTATTTAAAAAGACTGCCCAGGTATAAACTTGCGAAAAAAAACAGCATTTAACATCCTTGTAAAGAGGCCGTGTCAAGGATTATTTTTCGACTTTATTAAGCAGAGCTGTTTAGCGCTGGATCTAATAGTGATAAGTAAAGTTCTAAGGCCTGAAAAAAAGTTTTCACCTGGGGGGTCTTATCTTTGGTTGAGAAAATCAAAATAAAGTGTGTTCGCGCGAGCCGCCGAAAATAGCGATTTGGTATAATAAGAGTATGAAAAGCAAAACAGATATTCATACAATACCTTACGCAGAGCTTATAGAACAAAACAAGCATTTAAGCGAACAAATTGAAGCTTTGACAGAATTAGTTAAACAGCGGGATGTAACGATTACCCGTCAGCAAGCGCAGTTAACAGAATTGCTAAAACGCCTCTATGGGCGTAAAAGCGAACGGTTAGTGCCTGGGCAGATGTTGTTTGATGGCCTGCTATTGCATGCGGAGGCGGAAGGATCGGCAAAACCGGATGAATCCAAAGACGCTGATATTGCAGAAGAAAAAGTGCGGGAATATACACGCACTAAACACCGGGGACGTGTGAATTTGCCGGAACATCTTAAACGAGTAGAGCATAACCTGGATGTTGAAGCCGAGCAAAAGATATGTAATTGTTGCGGCAAAGAGCTAAAACTAATTGGTAAAGATATCACTGAAAAACTAGATTATCAGCGAGCTTCGCTGTTTGTAAATCAGTATATCCGGTCCAAATACGCTTGCGGTAATAGTGAATGTGATTGCGGGATTACGCAGGCAGAAGTTCCCGCGGGGCCAATCTCGCGCTGTGAAGGCGAAAGCGGCTTAATCGCGCATATTATTACAGAAAAATTTGAGCATCATAATCCGTTATATCGTCAGGAAGTACGGTTTAACCGTCAAGATGTATTTTTGAGCCGGAAGACGATGAGTGAATGGTTGGCAAAAAGCGCGTTGTTGATTAAACCGTTGTATGAGTTGATGCGAAAAAAGATATTAAGCTATGATATAGTGCTTAATGATGATACGCCGGTGGCACAGCAAGAACCTGGCTTGGGGAAAACGCGAACCGCGCGATTGTGGTGTACGGTTGGCGGAGAAAATTTACAATATAGACTTTATAACTATACGCGTAATCGCAGTCGGGAAGGCCCTGAAGAATTCTTCAAAGATTATAAAGGCTATATTGTAGCTGACGGTTATAGCGGATATAATGGATTATTTTCACGCGAGGAAATAGTACACGCGGCGTGTTGGGCTCACGCGCGGCGATATTTTATCCAAGCTCAACAAAGCAGCCCCAGAGAAGCAACAGAGATATTAACGCTAATAGCCAAATTATATAAGATTGAAAAAGATTATAAGCAGTGTGAAATCGGGCAGAGACTGCAAGCGCGTCAAAAGAAATCAAAGCCATCGCTGGAAAAGATTTATACGATACTGGTTGATTTAAAGGCGCGAGCATTGCCTCAGTCGCCTTTGGGGAAAGCGATTAACTACAGTCTGGGATTATGGAAACCATTGAATGTGTATATTGAGGATGAGCGCATCCCAATAGATAATAATCTCGCGGAACAAGGCATTCGCCCTATAGCATTGGGCAGAAAAAACTGGCTGTTTGTCGGTAATGAACATGGCGGGCATACGGCGGCGATATTAATGAGTTTTTGCGCGACATGCCGGCATTTAAAAATTGATACTTGGGCATACTTGGAGTATGTTTTGCAAAATATAAATGATTATAAGCTAAGTCAGCTGAATGAACTGCTTCCGGATAACTGGAAAAGAATGTGTTCTGGAAATTCTTGACATGGGTTGGTCATACGCTTACAATAAATCTGCTCTTATTTGCTCGTTTGTGTCACCTTTGGTTCTACGTATTTTAACATGCTCTTCGAGCGTAATGGGTTTTTTGCTACCTGAGAATATCTTCTTTAGAAATTTTAGCATAAGTCTAGTTTAGAATTAATTATCTTAAAAGTCAATGTCCATATTACGGGAGCAGAAATATTATTAGCAAATAATGTAAATTATACTTGACGGTATAATTTGTTTGGTGTATAATTTAGATATGAATATATATACGCTAAGAGATTATTATTATGATATTGAAAAATCTATAGACATTACGACGAGTCTCTATGGGAATGTTAAAAAAATTAGTCCTTTACTTCAAACCCCTAGCTTTACTTTAAAAGATTGTCAAAAGTGTATTCCCGAACTGACTTACCGCAAAATTAATGATTGGGATAGAAAGGACTTAATAACTGGGGCTAGAGTTAATAAAAGAGCAGGTTGGAGAAAATTCTCTATAATTGATCTCGTAAAATTGCTTATTATTTGTGATTTAAGGAGATTTGGTTTACATATTGAGAATATTAAATCTATTTTAAGCAAAATTTCCAATGCTTTTGTTGAGGATGACATCCAACATAACCTTAAACGCAGTAAATTTCTTCAGTTGGAACATTATATAGTATGTTCTTTTCTTAAAGATAAAATCCTACTATTGATTGACAGCAATCAGAATATTACATTTTTCAAACAAAATGAGGCTATAAAATACTATTTTAAATTTGACAAAGCCAAAGACCCTGTCATTATTTTGCCTTTTTTCTCGTATGTAGAGAAAATTAAGAAAGCGTCAAAGGAAAAACATAAATGAACAAAATATCCCTTATTCAGTGCGGAAATATGAGAGGAAACCCCGGAGATACTCTCGCTCTAAACCTAAATATGAAGGTTTTCGAGTATGAACGCTCTGGACAAGGAAAAAAAGACACTAAAAAATAAAGGCTATTCTGAAACCCAAATCCAAGAAATTCAGGACACCCTTTATAAACTCGCTGATGTATTGGTCACTGCATATTTTAAGGGCAAAGGTACTGTTAATAACAAAGGATAAACAATGGCTTTTAGAAAAGGAATATCCGGTAATCCAAATGGCAGACCAAAAGGGGTTAAAAATGCTTTTACGATTGACGCTTTCAAACTGGCTCTGCAAAGTATTGAAGAAAAGGATAAAGTGAATATCTTAGAACACTTTATCCGTCGTGCGTTAATTTCGGATAGAGTTCTCATTGTTTTGATTAATAAACTTATTCCTAATGTAATGGATTTGGTAAATTCTGAGGACAATGAGCTATTTAATGATGAAATAGAAATTTTAAGCCCGAGGTCATTGAAAAAAAATATAATAGAAGGTTATAAAAGATTTTATGATTAAGTCATGAAAACACTAATTTACTGCAGAGTTTCCACTAAAGAACAAGCCGAGCAAGGTTATAGCCTTGAAGGGCAAGAGAAGGATTGTCGAAAATTTGCCTTCGATAATGGATACGAGGTTGATAAAGTTTTTATTGAACGTGGAGAAAGCGCAAAAACGCAAAATAGAACTGAGTTGCAAAATCTCTTAAGGTATGTAGTAAAGAACCGAAAGGATATTTCCTGCCTTATTATTTGGAAATACGATCGTTTAGCTAGAAATCTTTCCGACCACACAGAACTAGTCAATTATTTTAGTTCTATAAATATACGGATTTTCTCTGTTACAGAAAACAATGAAGATAGCCCCATAGGAAAACTAACAAGGAATATGATCGGAACCTTTGCTCAGTTTGAAAATGATGTTAAAAGTGAGCGTACTACCAATGGAATGAAACAGGCAGTTCAGCAGGGGCGTTGGTGCTGGCGTGCGCCTATAGGATACAAACAAACAAAGGATAGTTTGAATAAGAGTCTACTTGTCCCAATAGAAGAAAGTAGGTTTATCGAAGAAGCCTTTACTATGGCAGAAACGGGTATGTATAAGCAAACGGAGATTTCAGAACATCTTAGGAAAAAAGGATTCAAAAAGATTACGAAGAATCTTTTAAACAGGATTTTAAGGAATTACCTTTACGCCGGAATAATTAAAGTTGATTGGTTCCCGGATTATATTCAAGCAATTCATAAACCAATTATTGCAAAAGATACTTTTTTTAAGGTACAACTTTTACTAGATGGTAAAAAAACGAGCATAACCCCAAAGCTGAGGAATCACTCTGATTTTCCTTTAAGAAACTTTATAAGATGCCCTAAATGTGGTCAAAAATTGACAGGGGGATGGTCTACGGGAAGAAAGAAGGTTAAGTATGCTTATTATCATTGCCGGACTAAAGGTTGTTCTCTAAGCGTTAAGAAGAACGAATTAGAGAGTGAATTTTTTAAATATTTAAGTTCTTTTCAACCAAATAAAGAAATTTTAGAGTTATTTGAAGAAATTGTCCTTAACCTTTGGAAGTCTAAGCAATCTGAAAGAATTAAGGAACAGCTTAGACTTGAAAAAGAGATAAAAGAGTTCAAGGAAAAAGAGGATAAGATTTTCGACTATCTTCTTAAGGGTACAGTTGACGCAGAAACTTATAAGCAGAAAACAGAAGAAATTAGAAGTGACAGTATGATTAAAAAGATTGAACTGAATGAAATGAAGATAGAATTAGATGATATAGAAGCGTGTCTTAATTACTGCAAATTCTTTTTGTCGAATGTCGCAAATTTATGGGCTAATGCTGATATAAACCTAAGGCAAAGATTCCAAAGCCTTATTTTCCCTGACAAAATCTACTATGAAGCAGGAACTTTTAGAACCACTGCAACTGCTTTAATTTTTAAGCAGTTACAGTCAAAAAGTCTCCATGAGTTAGATTTGGTAGTCCCAAGGGGATTCGAACCCCTGTTACTAGAATGAGAATCTAGCGTCCTAGGCCAGACTAGACGATGGGACCAAAATCTGTATATTGAAAAATTATATCATATAAGTGGTGAAAGTCAATAAATTAACACTTGTGATTACAATTCGCATGTGATTGCTAAGACTTAAAATATCATGACTTTTTGGGTCTAGGATGTTATAATCTTTATAATTAAAAACCTATAACATTACCGGGTATATGAAAATAATTAAACAGCGCTATGATATCTACAATTCTATTGTCTTAACTCTAATTAGTGTTTTCACAGTGCTACTGAGTATCGTATGTTTTAAGCGTTATTATTGTTTTGACTATATTGATATGGATTTGGCGGCTTATAACCAGATTATCTGGAATGTTGTCCATGGCTCGCTTTGTAGTTCAATTCTTGGACTTAATTTTCTTGGCCATCATAGTCATTTTATTCTTTTTTTATTTGCTCCGCTTTATTTTTTCTTCCAAAGTCCGCTTACTTTAGTTTTTTTACAAATATTTTTTCTTGCATTTGCGGCGTATCCGATTTTTTTAATCGCCAGAGATGAACTTAACGAACATTTAGGTTTGGCTTTGGTTATCGTTTATTTGCTTTATCCAGCGATGGGCTATACTGCTTTATATGAATTTCACGTGACTACTTTTGCCACTGCTTTTTTAAGCTTCATGTTTTATTTTTTTATTGAGCGGAATTTTAGATTATTTGTTTTGTTTATGTTTCTGAGTCTGCTTTGCCAGGAAAATATTCCCTTGGTGATTATTCCTTTTGGCATATTCGCTTTTTTTAAAAAAAGGAGCGTTAAATGGTGGCTTTTTCCGATATTAGCCGGAGGGGTATGGTTTGGCTTAATTTCGGGAAAACTTATGCCATATCTAAACAAAGATACTGTCCAGTTTATCAGCATCTATAGACATCTGGGGAATTCTTTGCCTTCGGTTGCGGTCTTTATTATCACGCATCCTTTACTTGTGGTTAAGATGATGTTTACTGTGGAAAAGCTAAGCTTTTTATTTAAACTATTTGGACCGCTTTGTTTTTTTTCTTTATTGGACGTAAGAATCTTAATCAGTGGATTGCTTTTTCTACAGCATATGCTGTCGATAAGAAGCCCAGAGTATATGATTGAGTATCATTATGACGCGGAGATATTACCGTTTATATTTATTTCAGCTATTTACGGATTAAAAAGATTTATTAATTGGCCAATTATTAAACAAAATTTTCGACCAGGGATTATAAATATATTTCTCCTGGCGGTAAGCATTACTTGCGCGGTTAGTTTCGGACCCTTTATTGAGCTTGCGGTTGATGAACATAAAACTGTAAAAGATGACTTGGATTTACAAAAGGAGCGTTTTATCAAAATGATTCCCGCTGATGCAAGCATTGTGTCGACCTTTGAGTTCTTGCCCATGTTGTCTAACCGTAAAACACTATATTCTTTTCATCATGTTGTGGACGGTTTCTACACTTTATCGGCAAAACCCTATGTTCTTCCCGCGGGAGTGGAGTACGCACTGCTTGATGTCAATGATTTGCTGGGAGTAAGTGCTTTTTATCAAAAAGGCCATTCTGAGGCTAATCTGGCTAATTTTATTAATTCCAATAATTGGGGTGTGGTGGAGAAATTGGATAATATTGTACTTTTAAAGAATAATTACCAGAGTAATCTTAAGCTTTTTGAAACTATTGATGTACTGCCCCAGGGGCTAAGTCTGACACCGGTTATGGCCAAGGTTAATGATGATTTAATGTTTTTAGGATATAATAAAGGGGATACAAAGGAACTTAGTGCAGGAAAGACAGTGGAATTGCAATTTTTCTATAAAGCGCTTAAAGCCATGAAGAATGATTATTGGATGCATATTGAAATCAATGACGCGAAAAATAAGATTCTATATCAGAGCGATAGACCATTATGCTATAGAATTTTCCCCACATATATGTGGGGAAATGGGGGGATAGTTAAAGAAAATTATTGTTTATTTATTCCTCAAGAAGTTAGTAGAGAAAGTTTTACTGTTAATATTAAACTGGTTAATAATTCTAGTGATCAGCCTGCAGCGTTTTATATTGATAAACCGGGATTTAAAACTATTACCAGAGATAAAATTGAAATTATAAAAAATAATTAAACAGGTTGACTATGCAAGAAATACGATGTGATTTATGCGGAGCAAATCATCATACTGTGGTTTATCGCTCTGAGCAAAAAGGACGCTCTGCTGAAACAACTGCTTACCGAATATCCGAGGAGCAGCTGATTGCTCCAGAGAAAATTCTTAAATGCGTAAACTGCGGGCTGGTTTTTGTTCCTGCGGGAGATGATTCCCAGATGATAATCAACCAGTATAAAGAAATGGTTGATGAAGGGTATCTGGCTGAAGAACAGGGAAGAAGAAAAACAGCCTGTCTGGTTTTAAAAAAACTGCAAAGATATCAAAAAAAAGGCAAATCATTGCTTGATGTCGGCTGCAGTACTGGATTTTTCCTTGATGAGGCAAAGAAAAAAGGATGGCAGGTTCAGGGAATTGAACTATCGGTTTGGGCTGCTAAAATTGCCCGAGAAAAATTTAACATAGAAGTAATCAATTCGACTATAAAGCAAGCGCATCTTCCCGCGAATTATTATGATGTTGTTGTTTTGCACGATACTATTGAACATGTTCTTAATCCTCGGGAAATGCTGATGGAGATACGAAAAGTGTTAAAACCAGAGGGTATTGTTTATATTAATACTCCTGATATTCAAAGCTGGGCAAGCCGGATTTTAAAAGCCAAATGGTGGGGAATTAATCGGCATCATTTATTTTATTTTTCCCGGAAAACATTAAATCGCTTGCTTGAGGCAGCGGGTTTTAAAAGTATTCGTTGGGGTTTGTACGCTAGAAGTTTTACTTTTAAATACTGGCTGGAAAGAGCCAAGCCTTATAGTAAAACGATATATAATATCATGCAAGTTATTTGCCGGATTAGTGGTCTTGAGAAAAAATTCCTGACAATTAATTTTAGGGATCAGATAGAAGTGTTCGCGGTTAAGCGCCGCGCCCTTAAATACATTAATGAACTTGAGGTCTCTGCTGTTTGCCATCCGGATAAAACAATGAAGACAATAGTTGTTTTGCCGGCATATAATGCGGCAAAAACGCTGAAAGCGACATATGATGATATTCCTAAGGATATGATTGATGAGATAATTCTTGTTGATGATGCTAGTCAGGATAATACAGTTGAAATAGCCAGAGAATTAGGGATAACGGTATTTGTTCATAAAACTAATAAAGGTTATGGAGCTAATCAGAAAACATGTTATGCGAAAGCATTGGAACACGGAGCTGATATCGTGGTAATGGTTCATCCTGATTACCAGTATGATCCTCGGGTTATCAAGCATATGATTGTGCCGTTTAAAAAAGGGCAAGCCGATGCTGTATTTGGTTCCCGGATGCTAAAGGGTGGGGCATTAATCGGCGGCATGCCGTTGTGGAAGCATAATGTGAATATTCTGCTTACGGCACTAGCTAATGTTGTTCTGAAAACTTATTTATCGGAGTATCATTCAGGGTTTAGGGCATATAGCGCGGAATTTTTAAAAAGCATTCAGTTTGAAAAAAATTCTGATAATTTTGTTTTTGATTTTGAAATTATTGTGCAGGCACGTTTGCATTTTTGCCGCATAGAAGAAGTTCCGATTCGTACGCGATATTTTGATGAGGCATCGTCGATAAGGTTATGGCCAAGCATTAGATATGGATTAGGTATATTAGGGACAATATTTAAATTTTTACTGCATGAATATAATATTATACGGTTTAAACAATTTGAATAGACTGAGTATAAAATAAATACAAATATATATGATTTGCTGTTTAATCCTGTGAATGGTTTGGGAAAAGAATAGTTTGAAATTGCAAGTTGACTATTATTTCATATTTATGATATTATTTAGATCAATAAGTTAAAAAAAGGAGGGGGCTTATGTTTTTAGAAAGTTTATTGAACCAAAAAGGGATTTTAAAATTAATGCTGGCAATCGCGCTAATCTGTGGAGTTTCTCCGGCTAATTCAGTAGCGATGCCGATAGATTCTCAGGTGATTGTCCAGTCAAGTGCCGGACAGAGCCTTTATCTGGAAAAGGTTCAGAGTTTTTTAAACAAAGATATTGTGCAGAAAAGGCTTTCTAAAATCGGACTGAATAAAGAAGACGCGCAACTTTATGTAAGTCAGCTTGATGCTGTCCAGCTTGAGAGATTAGCAAATAAAGTAGATACAATAGAGTCGGCAGGTAATACCGGGGTTGTAATCTTGTTAGTTTTGCTGCTGATCGCAATGTGTGTGCTTTATTTTGCTGACTATGGTTTAAAATTAGAACCGCGACGCAAAAATAAAAAATAAACCTACAAACAGGATAATATATTGTGTTAAAAAAAATAAACACAAGGGTATTTATTTACCTGTTTTTCCTTTCATGTTTACTTTCCGGGTGTGTCAGCTCGAGTATTACATTGATCAGAAATAATCTTGCGGATAATCTTGATCCGGGAATTATTCTTGAAGTTCCGTTTGTCCAGCAGAAAACATTTTATTGCGGTCCGGCCGCGCTTTCCGCGGTTTTTGCTTATTGGGGCAATAGCTGCAGTCAAGAGATTATTGGCGAAAATATATTCTCCCCGGATTTAAAAGGTGTTTTGAATGTTGATTTAGAAAAATATGCTAAGGATCAGGGCTTTTGGGCAAAAGGATATGTTGCTAATTTTGAAACAATAAAAACCTGCTTAAGGTCAGGGATTCCGCTTATTGTTATGGAAAAATTGCATCCGTTTATTTTAAATCGCTATCATTATACCGTGATTGTTGGTTTTGATGATAAACAGAAGGTTATTGTCGAGCATACGGGTGAAAAGGCATTTGTGATCAGAAGTTATAGCGGGTTTAAACGTAATTGGTATGCCGCGGGAAATTGGATGCTGGAAATTATGCCTTTAGAGAAAACAAAGGACGATTTGTCAGTCGAAGACAATGTGGAATTAGGGGTATTGCTGGAAAAAAAAGGAAAGTGGGACGCATCGCTTAAGCACTATTATGATGCTTTAAGGGAAAACAGTGAAACACCGATGGCATTGTTTAATATTGGCAATGTTTATTTACGGATGGGGGATTTAGATGACGCGGACCGTGCCTATCGTAAGGCAATTGACCTGAAAAAAGATTTTCCGGATTGTTATAATAATATGGCTTGTCTTTTTATTCGAAAAAAAGAGTTTGAAAAAGCGCATATTTTCGCGGACAAAGCTTTGGCGCTTGATCCGGATAAACGATTTTTTTATCTGGATACAAAAGCTCAGATTTATTTCGCGGAAAGCAAGTTTGAAGACGCGGTGATTGTTTTTCATAAGGCTGAAGCAGCTAAGCAGGGCATTGCTCAGGACATAGTAGCTGGTTTCTATGCTTTTTGGCAAGAAAAATTTTGTTTGATCGGCAAGCCTGAGATTATTAATTCCAGCCTTAATTAAATAAATATAACTCCTTGATATCATATCTTTAATGCTTAAAAAACAGGTAAATTCCGCGTGTTTTTTTTAAATTATCAGGTTTATAAAAAATTTGACTGAATCTGGATAAACTGGTAGTATATAATACTCCTAATACAAGAAAGGAAGTCGAATGATTGCAAGATATACACGCGAAAAAATGGGTGCTATTTGGTCGGAAAATGCCAAATGGCAGAAAATGCTGGATGTGGAAATCGCGGTTTGTGAAGCCTGGGCGCAGCTGGGTAAAATCCCCAGGATTTCTTTGGCAGTAATTAAAAACAAGGCAAGGTTTGATCTTAAAAGAATAAATCAAATAGAAAAAAAAACCAAACATGATATAATTTCCTTTCTGACTTCTGTCGCGGAAAATGTCGGAGAAGATTCGCGATTTATTCATATGGGGCTGACTTCGAATGACGCGATTGATACGGGGCAGGCTTTGCAGTTAAAAGCAGCAGCTGATATTTTAATTGCTGATTTAAAATCCTTGCTCGCGGTATTAAAGAAAAAAGCGAAAAAACATAAATTTACTCCCATGGCCGGCAGATCACACAATGTGCATGCTGAGCCAATTACTTTTGGTTTGAAAATGGCGCTGTGGTATGAAGAAACAAAGCGGAATTTGGAGCGTCTGGAACAAGCTAAAAAAATCGTATGTGTGGGTAAGCTTTCCGGAGCGGTGGGGACTTATTCCAACATTGATCCGAGAGTTGAAAAAATCGTGCTTAAAAAACTTAAAATCGGACTTGAGCCTGTTGCCAGCCAGGTTGTGCAAAGAGACAGACACGCGCAGTTTTTAACAACTTTAGCGATTATTGGTTCTAGTTTGGAAAAATTTACCACTGAGATTCGTAATCTTCAGCATACGGAAATCCTGGAAGTGGAGGAATTCTTCTCTAAAGGTCAAAAAGGCTCATCAGCCATGCCGCATAAGCGTAATCCGATTGCTTCTGAAAGAGTTTCGGGATTAGCCCGCGTGTTAAGGGGCAATGCTTTAGCTGGTATGGAAAATGTTTCGCTTTGGCATGAACGGGATATTTCCCATTCATCAGTAGAGCGGATTATTCTGCCGGATTCAACGATTTGTCTGGATTATATGCTGAGCATTTGTATTGAACTTATTGATAATTTAATTGTTTATCCGAAAAATATGCTGAGGAATCTGGGCAAAACAAAAGGGTTGATGTTTTCTCAGCGGATTTTGATTGCTTTGGTTGAAAAGGGTTTAACTCGGGAAGATGCTTATCATCTGGTGCAGAAAAATGCTTTAATGGTTTGGAAACAAGGTGAAGAATTTAAAAATCTTTTACTGGCTGATCCGGCTGTGACTAAAGTTTTGACAAAAGACGAAATTGAACGCTGCTTTGATTTGAAATATGTTTTACGCAATTTGGATGTAATTTTTAAACGGATTAATATATAGCATCTTGGATTAATCGGATTAAATTTTAATTTTTAAACAAACAAAAACCAGCCTAAAGTAGTCTGTTTGATAATAGTTATTTTATTTTCTGGTTTAAGGAAACTAGCAACTGGTTTCTAGGAGAAAAATATGTTTTGGCGCATAGAAGTGAAAAACAAAGCAAATGTTCTTGATCCTGTAGGCGAAGGGATTAAACGGGATATCATTGATTTAGGGATTAATACAGTCAGCGATGTTAAAATGGTACAGGTGTACATTCTTGACGGAGAGTTAACTGGTTTGGATGTTAAAAAAATCGCTGATGAACTTTTGGCTGACCTGATAATCCAGAGCAGTGTGTATGGAAAAATAGAAGACAAAAAATTTCAGGTAAAGCCGAAAAGCAACTTTCATGTCATAGAAATTGCCTATAATCCAGGAGTAATGGATCCTTGGGAAGAAAGTACCAGAAAAGGAATTTGTGATTTAGGGGTTAATGGTTTAAACAGTGTTAAAACCGGCAGAAAATATCTGATCACAGGAAAGATCAATAAACAGCAATTGGAGCTGATTGGCGATAAACTCTTATATAATAAAGTTATTCAGCATATTGTTGAGATAAAGGATTTAAAAAAAACTCTGCTTGCCCATAAAGAAGTGAATTATGAGTTTAAAAAAAATGTGGTGAATCTGCTGAATCTTAATGATCAGCAATTAATTCAGTTAAGCCGTGATTGGCAGCTTTCGCTTAATCTGGAAGAAATGCAGACAATAAAGAAATATTTCACTAAGCTCAAGCGCAATCCAACGGATTGTGAATTAGAAAGCTTAGCGCAAACCTGGTCAGAGCATTGTGTGCATAAAACAATGCGGGGTAATATTGATTACACTGATAATTCTGGAAAAACTCCCAAACATTCGACGATTAAAAATTTACTTAAAAAGACAATTATGGATGCTACCAAGAAATTAGATAAGTCTTGGTGCGTATCAGTGTTTAAGGATAATGCCGGAGTTATAAAATTTGATAAAAATAATAATATTTGTTTTAAGGTTGAAACTCATAATCATCCTTCGGCTTTGGATCCATACGGCGGAGCCGGTACAGGAATCGGGGGAGTTATTCGGGATATTTTAGGTGTGGGGCTGGGGGCAAAACCGATTTTCAATACAGATGTTTTTTGCTTTGGCATGCCGGATACAAAGCGCGAAGATCTGCCGCGAGGATTATTGCATCCGAAACGAATTATGAAGGGGGTTGTCTCCGGAGTCAGAGATTACGGCAATAGAATGGGAATTCCGACGGCTAATGGAGCTGTGATTTTTGATCAGCGTTATTTAGGAAATCCTCTGGTTTATTGCGGCACTGTGGGGATTATGCCGCAGGAATTTTCGTTTAAAAAAACAAGTCCCGGAGAATATATTGTCGCTATTGGCGGAAGAACCGGTAGAGATGGAATCCATGGCGCGACATTTTCTTCAGTGGAACTGACGCATGAATCAGAAAATATTTCCAGCGGGGCGGTGCAGATTGGTAACGCGATAACTGAGAAAAAAGTATTGGATACTTTGCTGCAGGCGCGTGATCAAAAGTTGTATACCGCGGTAACTGATTGCGGCGCAGGCGGATTTTCCAGCGCGGTGGGGGAGATGGGGCAGGAGACTGGAGCAAGAGTTGATTTGGATAAGATCCTGCTGAAATATAAAGGCCTGTCGTATAGTGAAATCTGGATATCAGAAGCTCAGGAAAGAATGGTGGTTTCTGTTTCCAAAAATAAATTAAAAAGTTTATTAGCTTTATTTGCCAAGGAAAATGTTGAGGCCGCGGTTATCGGACAATTTACTGATACAAAACGTTTAGAAATATTTTCCAATGGAGTTCAGGTTTGTGATTTAGATATGGAATTTTTGCATGATGGCGTTCCCGATTCAGCGCGCAAAGCAGTCTGGAATCCGCCTAAGATTAAGCTGATAAAAAAGAAGGCTCCTGTTGATTTAACGCAAAGCTTATTTTCTGTGCTTTCTGATCTGAATATTTGTTCTAAAGAATGGATTATTCGTCAATATGATCATGAAGTCCAAGGCCTGAGTGTTTTAAAGCCTTTGGCGGGGATTGATAATGATGGTCCGCAAGATGCCGCGGTAATTAAACCTTTGGCTGATTCAAAAAAAGGGATTGTTATTTCTTGCGGGATTAATTCACGTTATTCTGATATTGATCCTTATTGGATGGCAGCTTCGTGTATTGATGAGGCTCTGCGCCAAATCGTCAGCGTGGGCGGAGATTTAAAACAAACCGCGGTTTTAGATAATTTTAGCTGGGGAAATACAACCAAGCCGGAAGTCTTAGGTCAGTTGGTGCGTGCTTGTTTGGCTTGTCGTGACGCATCGCTGGCTTACAGCATTCCGTTTATTTCCGGTAAAGACAGTTTGAATAATGAATATAGTATTGGCAATAAAACAATCGCGATTCCGCCAACATTGCTTATTTCGGCAATGGCTGTTATTGACAATGTGGAAAAAGTTATTTCCAGTGATCTTAAATCCGCGGGCAATCTAATTTACTGCATAGGTCAAACTCTTGATGAAATGGGCGGCAGCAGTTATTTTGAGCAAAATAACTGGAAGAGCCAGAATGTGCCAAAGGTGGATTTTAAGGCAAATCTTAAAATATATAATCAGTTAAGCTCAGCGACAAAAGCTGGGCTGGTGCGGTCTTCTCATGACTGTTCTGACGGCGGATTGGCTGTTTGCTTGGCAGAGATGGCTTTTTCCGGCGGTTTGGGGATGGTGGTTGATCTGAAAAAAGTAAAACATAAGATTGATAAGGCAGAGTTAAGGGATGATATTTTATTATTCTCTGAGTCAAACGGTAGATTTGTGGTTGAGATTCAAAAAAATAAAAAGAGTGCTTTTGAGCAAATGCTAAAAGGCGTGTCGATTGCTTGTATCGGGCAGGTAATGGAAAATAAAGAATTCCAGGTTTTAGGATTAAGCGGGAAAATTGTGATCAGCACTGCTATTGATAGTCTGAAGCAGGCCTGGCAAAAGCCGTTAAATTGGTAGCAGTATATTGGAAAAATATGCTAAACCTGATATTTACAAATTAAGGACGGAGTTTCTGTGACGATTAATGCCTTTATCCCGCTAATTTTTGGATTGCTCAGTTTGGGAGCAGGGCTTTATGTTTTACTTAAAGCAAGAAAATCTTTTCTCTGTTATCCTTATTTTTTTGCTTCAGTTGTTATATCATGTTATTTTTTCATGTATTTTGTTATTACTTACTATCATAATACAATTGAAAACGCGTTGTTTGTTTTTAAAATATTTGCCACAGGAGCAGCTTTTATTGTTCCGGCTTTGCTGCACATGCTTTTGACGCTTAAATCTAAAAAGATCGGTTTGCTTAAAATATTTCGGATGTTTTCTTTTTTATTCGCGTTTTCCAGCTTTTACTATTGGGATAAGAGTTTTTTGCTTAAAACAAATCTTTTTCAGTGGGAGAGTGTGATTAATGTTAATGTTTTTTCCTATTATTTGTTCTTTCTGAATGCCGCTTTGTTTTTGCCTTTGGGTCTGGTGATTGCCGCAATAAAGAAAAGCGAGGTAAAACAATCAGGGATTGCTTTAAAACAGAGCAGATTTATTATTTTGGGCATTGGATTTATTGATGTTTGTCTGCTAATGAATTTCGCGATTAATTTTGGCATGAGTTTTAATTTTATTGGCGCTTTGTTAATGCTTTTGAGCTTTCTGAGCATTGCATACGCGATTGTCAAATTTCGTTGTTTGGGATTTGATCAAATCCTCTATCAATGTTTATTAACTGTTCTATTTGTCGGCCCATTGATCGGGCTGCATATTATTATCAGTAAGTTGTTATTAAGCATGATCGGCTTTTTAGGGGGCACAACAGGTTCATTGCTGATTATAATTTTTATAATTCTCTTTTCTCCCTATAAGCAGTTTATCCGCGTGTTTTTGAGAAAAATAGTTTATAAAGGTAAGTATGATTATCAAAATGTATTGGCTGAACTTTCTCAGGGATTAACGATAATAATTGAGTTGGATCAATTATGTGATTACTTAATTGATGTGATTATTCAGACAATAAATCCTAGAAAAATTGCTTTTTTTCAGGAGGACATTGATGTCGGGGGGTATATTATCAAAGCTAGCGCTGGCATTGATAGCGCTCTTCTTCAGAATCTGAGAATTAGTGCTGATAGTCAGATTTTACAGCGTTTGCCGGAAAACTCGGGAATGCTGATAAAAAGTGACTTAAAGCAAATTGAAAATTTCGAAGCAGTGGAAAAAATATTTGAGCCTGCTTCCGCGATTGACGCGGAAATCATTATTCCTCTGCGTTTAAAAAATCGATTAATTGGATTTATTACGCTTGGCGCTAAATCCTCAGGGGAAATATATAATCAAGGCGATATCGCGGTGCTAGAGGTTTTTGCCAAGGAAGCTTCGAAAGCCTTGGAGCATGCCCGAGTATATTCTCAGGCGATTATTGATAATGGAAGCAAGTTGTTTAATCAAAATTATTTTCTGATGCGTTTACGCGAGGAAATCGCGCGGGCCAAACGTTATAGCCGTCCAATATCTTTATTATTTATTGCTTTGGAAGATCCGCAGGCGAATGCGGATATAGAAACAGAGCGTTTATTATTAAAAGCAATTGGTTTACTGCTGAAAACTAAAGTACGCAATGTGGATGTTCTCGCCAGATATGGCAATAAAATTTTCGCGGTTATTTTGCCGGAAACAGGTTTGAGTCAGGAAAATCAGGCGGATAATGTTGATTCTAAACACAAGCAAACGACAATCCTGGTGGCTGATCGGATAATTCAGGGGATTGAGAGTTTTAGCGCGGAATATAAAGGTAAGACTGTGGGGCTTAATGCCTGTATCGGAGTTGCTTGTTTTAATGGTGAAGATAAACAGTTTAGCGAAGAATCTTTTATCAGCCAGGCGGAAACAGCGCTGCGGATGGCAAAGGATAATGGAAAAAATAAAATAGTTTGTTTTGAAAGGGAAAAATGAAAAATATTAAAGTCTTAATACTGAGAACCGCGGGAACTAATTGTGACCAAGAAACAAGAATTGCTTTTGAACTGGTAGGGGCAAAAGTAAAGTCATTGCATGTTAATGATTTAGTTATTGGAAAAAATAAAATATTTGATTATCAAATCATTGCTTTTCCCGGTGGGTTTACTTATGGTGATGATATTGCTGCCGGCAAGATTCTGGCCAATGAACTGAAAATGAAATTAAAAACCGAATTGCAGAAATTTTTAGCGAAAAACGGTTTAATGATTGGGATTTGTAATGGTTTCCAGGTTTTAGTCAAGATGGGGATATTGCCGGGTAATGATGATTGGCAGCAGGAATCTACTTTAGCTTGTAATGATTCTGGTAAATTTGAAGACAGATGGGTATATCTAAAGAAAACAGAAACCAGAGAACAGAAAATAGAAAATAGGGGAGAAAGTAAATGTGTTTGGACAAGGGGAATTGATAAGGTGATATATCTTCCTGTAGCCCATGGTGAAGGTAAATTTATAACTCTGAATAAATCAGTTTTAAATAGATTAAAAGATAATGGACAAATAGTTTATCAGTATTGCGATAAGAACGGTGAATTTGCGGCATATCCTGATAACCCCAATGGGTCTTTTGAGCATATTGCGGGAATCTGTGATGATACCGGAAGGATATTCGGGCTGATGCCGCATCCGGAAAGATGTGTGTTTAGAACTCAGCATCCGCGTTGGACCAGGGAAGAAGATAGTCAGGTTCCTGATGGATTGAATATATTTAAAAACGCGGTTGATTATTTAAAAAAAGCATAAAAATTGTAAGGTTACGGACATGGTTACGATGCCTGTTTCGTCATACGGTAACGGCTGTCGTCTTAAAATTTATTGTTTTTAGACTAAACCGTTAAACCTTGCCGAGTATCAACATATTTTTGTTATTGTACATATTGAGTATTTCATTAGGAGGAAACATGCCAAAAAGGCTGACATACGCGCAAGCAGGAGTAAATATTACAGAGGCAAATAATTTTGTTAAGGATATTGGCAGTTTGGTCAAAAGTACCAAGCGCTCCGAGGTCTTAAACAATATCGGTGGTTTTGGCGGTTGTTTTGCTCTGAGCAATAAATATAAAAATCCGGTACTGGTTTCCAGTACCGATGGAGTGGGCACTAAGATTAAGATCGCGATGATTGCCAATAAACACGATACCGTAGGCATTGATCTTGTGGCGATGAATGTGAATGATATTTTGGCAATGGGCGCTGAGCCATTATTTTTTCTTGATTATATCTCAATTGGTAAAGTAAACAGGAAGAAATTGGTGGACATTGTTAAAGGGATTGCTGTTGGCTGCCGCGAATCAGGCTGCGCGCTTATTGGCGGTGAAACCGCGGAAATGCCGGCGATATATAAAAAAGATGAATATGATTTGGCGGGATTTTGCGTGGGAATTATTGAAAAAAATAAAATAATTACTGGAGCGCAAATAAAACCAACGAATGTCCTGATCGGAATTGCTTCCAGTGGTTTGCATTCTAATGGTTTTTCCATGGTGCACAAGGTTTTTTCAGAAAAGGAAATAAAAATAAGATATAAACAGCTATTAACTCCGACTAAGATTTATGTAAAACCTGTATTGTCTTTGCTTAAAAAAGTTAAGGTAAATGGTATCGCGCATATTACCGGCGGGGCTTTTTATGAAAAGCTGATGAAAATATTTCCGAAAAACTGCAGGGTGGATATTGCTAAAGGCAGCTGGAATATCCCGGAAATTTTTAAAATAATCGCGGAAAAAGGCAATGTGGAAGATAAGGAAATGTTCAGAACCTTTAATATGGGTATCGGCCTGGTTTTGGTTGTTGATAAAAAAAACGTAAGCAAAACCTTAGCGCATTTAAAGGCAAATAAACTGGAAAGTAAGGTTATCGGGCAAGCTGCTAAATCGGAAAAAAATAAAGCAAGATTAAATTTTATCTAAAAATTACAGCGGAGAGCTTATGAAGATTTTGGTAATTGGTTCAGGCGCAAGAGAACACGCGTTGGTATGGAAGATTGCTCAATCTTCTAAAGTTAAAAAAATATTCTGCGCTCCGGGTAATGGCGGGATTTCGGAAATAGCAGAATGTGTTGATATTAAAGCCGCGGAAATAGAAAAATTACTGGAATTCGCGCAGGCGAATCAGATTAATTTGACTGTGGTTGGGCCGGAATTGCCTTTGGCTTTGGGCATTGTTGATCTTTTTCAAGCTCAAGGATTGAAAATATTCGGGCCAAGTAAAAGCGCCAGTGCTTTGGAAGCAAGCAAAGTATTTGCTAAAAATATTATGAAAAAATACAAAGTACCTACTGCGGATTTCGCGGTATTTACAAACAAAGAAGCGGCGCTTAAATACGCGCGTAATGCTAAGCGGCCATTGGTTATTAAAGCTGATGGTTTATGCGCCGGCAAGGGGGTTTTTGTTTGTCAAAATCTTGCTGAGCAGGAAAAAGCAATACAGTCTATTCTGGAGGATAATGAATTTGGTAACGCGGGAAATACAGTAATGATTGAAGAATGTCTGGTCGGCCAAGAAGCCTCAATGATTTTTATCAGTGATGGCGATAATGTCTGTGCCATGGCATCCAGTCAGGATCATAAAAGAATTTTTGATGATGATAAAGGTCCGAATACGGGAGGTATGGGGGCATATTCTCCAGCGCCTGTAGTTAGTGACGATTTGTTTGAAAAAATAAAAACAGAGGTAATTATTCCCACTATCCAGGGAATGCAGCAAGAGGGGATGGCTTTTTGCGGGGTATTATACGCGGGAATAATGATTACGGAGAAAGGCCCTAAAGTATTGGAATTTAACGCTCGCTTTGGCGATCCGGAAACGCAGGCTATTTTACCTCGACTTAAAACAGATTTAGTGGAGATCATCCTTAGTTCCTTGTCCGGAACATTAGATGCAATTAAATTGGACTGGGATAAGCGTGCCTGTGTTTGTATTGTCGCTGCTTCCGGCGGATATCCGGGTGATTATGAGAAAAATAAGAAAATCAGTGGTTTAGACAAAATTAGTCAAGAAAAAGATCTATTTGTTTTTCATGCTGGAACGATAAAACAGGGGAATGATTTTTTTACTGCCGGCGGAAGAGTATTAGGGGTCACTGGGCTGGGCAATGATATTAGACAGGCGATTGAGACAGCTTATAAAGGGATAAACCAGATTGGTTTTGAGAATATGTTTTATCGTAAAGATATTGGCAAAAAAGCTTTGGCGGAAATATCGGTTTAAAGAATATTAATACATCAATTATTCAGGAGGAGAAATGTCAAAGGATAAAAAAATAAAAGTAGCGATTTTAATGGGCAGTAAATCGGATTTGGACACAGTGCAGGTGGCAGTTGATGTATTAAAGATAATGAAAGTTGAGTATGAAATAAGAGTGCTTTCGGCTCATCGCACACCCAAAGATGTTGTTAAATATGTTGAGGCGCTTGCTGAGCGAGGAGCCCAGGTAATTATCGCGGCCGCGGGGATGTCCGCGGCTTTAGCCGGAACAGCTGCCGCGCACACTATTCTCCCGGTGATTGGCATTCCGATTGAGACAAAGACTTTAAAAGGCTTGGATAGTCTGCTTTCAACCGTACAGATGCCTAAAGGAATTCCGGTAGCTTGTATGGCTATTGGTAAATCCGGCGCGGAAAACTCAGCTATTTTTGCCTGCCAAATTTTAGCTTTACAAGATCAAGCGTTGAGAAAAAAAATGCTTAATTTTAAAGAAGATATGGCTAGGGCAATAAGAAAGATTAAAATTTAATGACCAATAAATCCACGAAAATCATTAAAGTAGACGCGCAAAATCCGGATAATTCCAAAATTAAACAGGCAGCGGAAATTGTAAAATCAGGGGGAGTGGTTGCTTTTCCTACGGAAACAGTTTATGGGTTGGCGGCATTAACAACTGATCCGATTGCTTTGGAAAAATTGCGGTATATAAAACAAAGACAAGAAGAAAAAAAGTTTTCTTTGTGCGTGCATAGTGTTGAGCAGGTGGAAGGATTTATTGAGAATATATCTCCTTTTGTTTATAAATTGATCGAAGCGTTTTGGCCAGGGCCTTTGACTTTAGTCTTAAAGTCAGAGCAAGGCGAGATGATCGGATTTAGAATGCCGGATCATCCAGTAGCCCAGATGTTTTTAAAAGAAGTTAATGCCGCGGTATTTGCTCCGTCGGCTAATTTTAGCGGAGATAATCCTCCGAGTACGGCTGATCAGGTTTTGGCTTATTTTGATGGTAAAATTGAGGCGGTGATTGATGCCGGGCCAACAGAACTAGGAATAGCATCGACAGTGGTTCAGATTGATGATTCTGGTTATAAAATTCTTCGGCTAGGGGCAATTAGCGAGCAGATGATCGCGCAGATATATAAACGGATAAATATTTTATTTGTTTGTACGGGAAATAGCTGCCGGAGCGCGATGGCGGAAGGATTAATGAAGAATATTGTTAAAGGAAATGATTGGTTTGATATTTCCTCTGCCGGAGTAGCGGCTTTTGGCGGCATGCCTGCTTCGCATGACGCAATCGCGGTTATGAAAAAATACGGAGTGGATATAACCGGACATAGAGCGAGAAGATTAACCAATCAAATGGTCAAAGTAGCGGATTATATTCTGGTCATGGAAAACGCGCATAGAGAATTTATGTTTGATCGGTATTGGCGGGTTAAGAAAAGAATTTTTTTACTTAAAGAATTTTCTAAAGACAAATCAGGAAAATTAGCGATTCAGGATCCGATTGGCAGAAATATAAATTTTTATGAAGATGTCGCGAAAATAATTAAACAATCAATAGAAGGGTTGGTGGATAGGTTAAAATGAGAATCGCGATTGGTAATGACCATAGAGGTTTTAAACTTAAACAAGCCTTGGTTGAATATTTAAAGAAAAACGGACAGGCGGTTGAAGACTTTGGCGGTTTTTCCGAGGAGTCATGTGATTATCCGGAATTCGCGATTAAAGTTGCTAAGTCTGTGGCGAAAAAGAAAAATGAAAAAGGGATTCTTATTTGCAATAGCGGTATTGGCATGGCCATGGCCGCAAGCACGATAAAAGGGATCCGGGCGGCTAATTGTTTTAATTTAGCCACAGCGCGTTTTTCCCGGGAACATAATGACGCGAATGTTCTGGTTTTAGCAGCCGCTTATTTAAAGACTTCGATGGCAAAAAGAATAGTTAGCATCTGGCTTAAAACTGATTTTGCCGGAGGAAGACACTTGTCTCGAGTAAAAATGTTCTCAAAATAAAATCAAGAATTTAAGGGTGGAGGAATAATGGATTATCTAAAAAAAAGCGACAGTCAAATTTATAAAGCAATACAGGATGAATTAAAAAGACAGCGGGAGCATATTGAGCTGATTGCCAGTGAAAATTTTACTTCGCAAGCAGTAATGCAGGCGCAAAGCTCTGTGTTGACAAATAAGTATGCCGAAGGTTATCCCGGGGCGCGCTGGTATGGCGGATGTGAGCATGTTGATGTTGTGGAAAAACTGGCAATTGAGCGGGCAAAAAAAATATTTAATGCCGAGCATGCCAATGTGCAGCCGCATTCCGGGGCACAGGCAAATATGGCCGTGTTTATGGCCGCGCTTAAACCCAAAGATAAAGTATTGGCTTTGGATCTGGCTTGCGGCGGGCATTTATCGCATGGACATCCTTTAAATTTTTCCGGAGTGTTCTTTAATGTTAAATCATATGGAGTGGATAAGAAAACTGAGTGCTTAGATTATAACGCGATTATGGAAATGGCAAAAAAATTTAAACCAAAAATGATTTTAGCCGGAGCGTCTGCTTATCCGCGGTTTATTGATTTTAAAAAATTCCGAAAAATCTGTGATACCGTAGGCGCTTATCTAATGGTTGATATGGCGCACATTGCCGGCTTAGTTGCTGCCGGAGTTCATCCCAGCCCGATTCCTTACGCGGAATTTGTTACCACCACAACGCATAAGACATTAAGAGGTCCCCGCGGCGGTCTGATTCTTTGCCGTGCTGAATTTGCCAAGAAAATTGATCTTAATGTTTTTCCGGGAACGCAGGGCGGACCGTTAATGCATATTATCGCGGCAAAAGCCGTGGCTTTTAAAGAAGCCTTAAAACCCGGATTTAAAACATATCAAAATAATGTGGTAAAAAACGCGGCGGCATTATCCGCGGCGCTTAAAAAGAAAAATTTCCGGATAGTTTCCGGCGGGACAGATACGCATCTGATGCTGGTTGACTTAACCGATAGACAAGTAAGCGGCAAAGACGCTTCTGCTTTGCTTGGTAAAGTTAATATTACGATTAATAAAAATCTGATTCCTTTTGATTTGAAATCACCGTTTGTGACCAGCGGGATTCGTTTGGGAACACCGGCAGTAACAACCCGAGGGATGAAAACCGGAGAGATGAATATTATTGCCGATATTCTTGACCGGGTTTTAAGAAACGATTGGCAAGCATCGAAAAAAGAAATCAGCCAGATAAAAGCGCAAGTTAATTTATTGACCCGGAAGTATCCTTTGTATTAATTAAGTGCCCAAGTATTTTATAAAGAAAGATAATTATGGAAAAACAAAATCAAGCTTTGCCGCCACGACGGCCTAGCTGGGATGAATATTTTTTGGATATTTCGCGGCTGGTGGCAAAGCGTTCAACTTGTTTGCGGAGGCAGGTAGGCGCGGTAATTGTTAAAGATAAAAGAATTTTAACTACTGGATACAATGGCGCGCCTTCGGGGATTGAGCATTGTGAAAAAACCGGATGCATGCGCGAGCAAATGAATATTCCTTCTGGCCAAAGGCATGAATTGTGCCGGGCTTTGCACGCGGAAATGAACGCGATTCTTCAGGCAGCGCAATATGGAATTAGTTTGCAGGGCAGTATGATTTACTGCACAAATCAGCCTTGTATTATTTGCGCGAAAATGATTATTAATGCCGGAATAAACCGGATCGTGGTTTTGGAAAATTATCCGGATGAATTGGCTAAATCAATGCTAAAAGAAGCGGGTATAGAAATTGTGGTTGCTGAAAAACGCGGTTAAATTAGGTTTTGCTTGAGAGATCTCGAGGAAAAGGATAATTCCTGAATAAATCCCAAAATCAACAATAAATAATTATTGACAAGCCACTATATGTGGTGTAGCATGCTTATATGACTACAATATAGTGTGTCTAATGCGTGAGTAAGATAGAGGAGAAAAATTTTAATGAAATGTCCGTTTTGTGGAAACATTGAAGATAAAGTAGTTGATTCACGCATCGCATCTGAAGGTGATTCTATCCGGAGAAGGCGCGAATGTTTAAAATGTCAGCGCAGATTCACTACCTATGAATATATTGAAAAAAGCACTTTAATGATTATCAAAAAAGACGGACGCAGAGAGCCTTTTGACCGTAATAAAATACTGTCGGGGCTTTTAAGAGCATGTGAGAAACGGCCGGTAAGCATGGAAAAAATTGAAGAAGTGGTAGATTCAATTGAGCGCGCATTGCAGCGAACATATGATAAAGAAGTTATAAGTTCTGATATCGGAGAATTTGTAATGAAACATCTGCATGAGATGGATGAAGTTGCTTATGTTCGCTTTGCCTCAGTGTATCGGCAGTTTAAAGATATTAACCAATTTTTAGGAGAATTGAAGGACTTATTGAACAAAAGGAGGGATTAGGAGATGTTGGCAGAAGAAAAAATGAATTCCATGGAAGGAAAAGAATTAACCAGTATTAAGAAGCGTGATGGCAGGATTGCTGTTTTTGATAAACAGAAAATAAGTGACGCGATATTTAAAGCGGCTACAGCTGTGGGCGGCGAAGATAGACTTCTGGCTGATGAGCTGGCTAATGCCGTGGTATTGTTTTTAAAGAAGCACTACAATAGTCAGGATCCGGATATTGAGCAGATTCAGGATATCGTGGAAAAAGTGCTAATTGAAACCGGTCACGCGAAAACCGCGAAAGCTTATATTCTCTATCGTGAAAAAAGAAGAACAATTCGGAATATTCTTAAAGTTCGCAAAAAAGTGAAAAGCAAAAGTAATTCCACTGATCTCGCGCTTTTAGTTACCCCTCTGTCTAAAGATGAGATTTTGAATTGGGATAAAGGCCGGATCGCGCTTGCTTTGCAAAAAGAAACGGGAATCGCGGAAGATATAGCTTTGGAAGTTGCTTCAAGTGTTGAGAAAAAAGTTTTTAATTCCGGAATTACTCAGATTTCAACTTCCCTGATTCGTGAACTGGTTGATAATGAATTGTTTGAGCTCGGTTTGGATAAAACTTTGACCAGTCAGAGTATGATTGGTATGCCGACTTTTGATTTAGATCAATTACTTTTCTCCAAAAGCTGTGAGAACTCTAATATTGCTTCGAACAATCCCGAGGCAGTGAATTTATCAATCGCGGAAACAATTTTAAAACAATATATTTTGCAAAAAGTTTTTAGTGAAGATGTGGCTACCGCGCATTTGCGGGGAATGGTGCATATTCATGATCTGGGTTATCCTCGGGCATATTGCGGCTCACATTCCTTGGAATATATTAAAAAGTACGGCTTAGAATTAGGTAATTTATTTACTTCCAGCGGACCGGCTAAATATGCCCGGACGCTTACCGGCCATTTAAATACTTTTATGGCATCCTTGCAGGCTTATTATGCCGGAGCTTTGGGAATCGGCTATGTGAATATTCTGTTCGCGCCTTATCTGGAAGATATGTCGGATAAGGAACTAAAGCAGGAAGCGCAATATTTGATTTTCTCAGCTTCCCAGAACGCGTTTTCCCGCGGCAGTCAGAGTTTGTTTATTGATTTTAATATTCATACTGGAGTGCCGAATTATTTAAAGAATATTCCGGCGATAGGACCAAAAGGTGTATATACAGGCAGAACCTATGGTGATTATGAAGATACAGCGATTAGATTTGCTAAAGCTATGCTTGATGTCTGGCGGGACGGCGACAGCGAAGGCAGAGTATTCGCGTTTCCCAAATGTGATTTTCATATAAATAATGAGTCGTTTTCTGATCCGAAGCAGTTAGAGCTATTGAAATATGCATGCTTAGTTGCCAGTGAAAACGGATCAACTTATTTTGTTTTTGACCGTGGTGATGAAGCAGTGCTTTCTCAGTGCTGCAGACTGCGTCAGAAAATCGATGATATGTATATGATTGAGCATCCGGAAAGCATGCGATTCTGTGGTTTTCAAAATGTAACGATTAATCTGCCGCAGGCGGGATATCGCGCGGGAAAAGGCAATTTGGCTGGTTTGGAAAAAGAGATTGAGCGGGCAATGGATATCGCGGTAAAAGCCCATTTGCAGAAAAAAGAATTTATCGCTCAGCTTATGGATGAGCCGGGAAAACCAATGTGGGAAGTCAGTAAACCGGCAAAAGACGGCCGTCCTTATATTGATCTGGAGACAGCGACTTATATTATTGGTCTCATCGGTTTAAATGAAGCGCTGCAATTTGTTACCGGCAAGGAACTGCATGAATCTGAAGAAGTTTTTAAGCAAGGTTTAAAAATAATTTCATTCATGAACCTTAAAACAAAAGAATACGCGAAGAAATATAATTTAAAATTCTCATTGGAAGAATCTCCGGCTGAATCTGCCTGCCGCCGTTTGCCGAAAGTCGATCTGCGACAGTATCCGGAAGCAGCTAATGTAATCAAAGGTGATTTGGAAAATGATCAATATTATTATACCAACAGTATTCACTTTAGAGCCGACGCGAATATGGATTTACTTACCAGGATCCAGAAACAGAGTAAGTTTCATACGATGATTGAATCAGGAGCGATTATTCATGCTTTTGTTGGTGAGCAGCAGCCTTCTCCGGATTCAATTTTAAATGTGATTAAGAAAACTTTTGAGCAGACACAAGCCGCTCAATTGACAATTTCTCCGGAATTTACATTCTGTAACACTTGCCGCAAGACAGGCCGCGGGATAACCGAAAAATGTACTTCCTGCGCTTCGCCAGATACATACAGCGTTACGAGAATTGTCGGTTATTTTAGCAGAGTTAATAACTGGAATCCTTCTAAGTTAGCGGAATTGGAAGATAGACATGCCGGAGATTATAGAGTACAGGAGGTTAATGTATAATGAAGGTTAAGATTTTTGGAAAAACCGGCTGTGCTAAATGTGATACCACTAAAAATAAGTTAAAGCATTTTATTGGTAAATGGGAAATCGATAAAGAAGTTGAATTATCTTTTCATGATATGGATACTGTGGACGGCATGGCGGAAGGCGCTTATAATGATGTTATGCGGATTCCCACTACTATTTTTGAAGAAAACGATAATATAGTGGCAAGATGGGATGGAGAAGTCCCGCATTCTGATAAGGTAAAAGAACATCTTGTGAAATAAAATAATCTTATTCAGCAAAAAGGCAGGGGGCTTTATATGCTTTCTGTCTTTTTGCTTTAAATAATAATATTCTGAAGGAACATACTGTGACTTACCCGATAAAGGGGTTTAATCCTCATACATTTATTGATTGGGACGGAATGCTGGCTTGTGTTATTTATTTGCCGGGATGCAATTTTCTCTGTCCTTTCTGCCACTCCAGTGTTTTAGCCACTGCCCCGGATTCCTTAAAGACAGTGCCTTTTGAGCATATTGAAAGATTTGTTCAGGAAAAAAAAGGCTGGATTGACGCAATGATTATCGGAGGCGGCGAACCCACACTTTATAAAAACCTGCCGGATTTATTAAAAGACATTAAAAACCTGCGGCTGCTGGTAAAACTTGATACAAATGGAACTAATCCCCAGATGTTAGAGGATTTAATCCGTCAGGGGTTGGTTGATTATGTGGCTATGGATATAAAATCAAGTTTAGAACAAAGCAATTATGACAAAGCTACGGGAGTATCCGTGGATCTTGCGGCAATCAGGAAAAGCATTGATCTCTTGCTAAACAGCAAGATTGATTATGAGTTTAGAACAACCTTTGTTCCGACTTTGATTGAGCGAACAGATATTGTAAATATTGCCCAAGCAATAAGCGGTGCCAAGAAATTTGTTTTACAGCAATTTGATCCTAAAGATACCCTGGATTTCCGGTTCGCGGGAATTAAGCCGCATGCTCCGGAGGTGCTTAATCAGGCTGTTTCTTTGGCCCGGGAGTTTGTGGAAAATTGTTCTGTACGCGGGATATAATCGCCGGTAGAATTATAAAAAGCCTTTTTTAGGAGTGATAATTGTGAAAGAAGCTTTATATTACAAAAAACGCGGTAAACAGGATGTGCAATGTGTTCTTTGTCCTAAAAACTGTATAATTAAGCCGGAATCCGTGGGTTTTTGCAAAGCGCGGAAGAATATTAACGGCAAGCTTTATTCTTTAATCTATGGAAAAACAACTGGCATTGCCGTAGATCCGATTGAAAAAAAACCTTTAGCCCAATATCATCCGCGGGAAGTTATTTTATCTTTAGGTACCCGCGGCTGTAATCTGGCTTGCATTTTTTGTCAAAACTGGGACATTTCGCAAAATCCGGATGCTTATCTGGCTAATACAAATGCCGAAGAAATAATCCGGGAAGCAAAGCGGCTGCATAGCTTTGGTATTGCTTATACCTATAATGAGCCGTTTATTTGGTATGAATTTATTTTAGAAACAGCTAAGCTGGCTAAAAAAAATAATTTAGAAAATGTATTGGTAACCAATGGCTATGTTAATCTTGACCCTTTAGAGGAGCTGCTGCCGTATATCGGAGCAATGAACATTGATTTAAAAGCATTGGATAATGATTTTTACAAAAAAATTTGTCATGGAGCATTGGATCCGGTTTTAAGCACAATTATTCGGGCTAAAAAAGATTGTCATATTGAGTTAACAAATCTGATCATTCCCGGATATAATGATACTGACGCGCATTTTGAAAAACTAACTGATTGGATATTTACGCATACCGGGGCAGACACCCCATTACATCTTTCCCGCTATTTTCCTTGTTATGAACTTACCGCTCCGCCGACTCCTTTGGAAACTTTGAAAAAAGCATTCGCGATTGCCAAGAAAAAACTGAAATTTGTATATATGGGGAATGTTTGAATGGGCCAAAATAATCCGAGAATGACAACCGGCAGTG
>JAHITE010000034.1 GCA_018817585.1 Candidatus Omnitrophota bacterium | reverse complement strand
ATTTGAGGATTTCAATTACTCGCTGTAAATCTTCTTCTGTGTCTACGCCAACAGTGTTATGCTTTGTTTCAATTACCTTGATCGGATATCCGTGTTCTAAGGCTCTTAGTTGTTCAAGCGATTCAGCTTGTTCAAGTTTCGATATTTTTAAACCTTTAAAAGTCAGCAGAAAATCTTTAGTGTAAGCATAGATTCCCAAATGCTTGTAAAAGTAATTAGGGCAGGCACTGTTTTTGCGTGAAATATTTGGGATTGGTGAGCGGGAAAAATAAAGAGCGAAATTATCTTTGGTTGTTACCACTTTAACAACATTCGGATTGAGATAATCCTCAGTATTTGTTATCGGATGTTTAAGCGTCGCCATTACAAGGTTTTCATTTTCCAGTAAAGCATAAGCTACGTCATTGATCATTGACGGCTCAATTAAAGGTTCGTCTCCTTGTATATTTACAATAATTTTGACATCAAGATCAAAGACTACTTCAGTTAATCGTTCAGTTCCAGAAGAATGCTCTTTGGATGTTAAAATAACCTTACCGCCAAATTTATCAACAGCATCTTTAATCCGGATATCATCAGTAGCGACAATAACTTCATCCAAAACAGAAGCTTCTTTGGCTCTCTCGTAGATATGTTGGATCATGGGTTTGCCCAAAATATCAGCTAATGCTTTAGCCGGGAGGCGGGTTGATCCATATCTTGCGGGTATTACGCCGATAACATCCATAATATTTTCCTTAAATTAGTTGAAAAGGGTAGGAGTTTAGAATTTTTCATAAAGGTTAAATATTAAAATCCTCAATTGTGAATATAGATTCTAATTTACATCCAGTCTTTGCAATGTTCTCGGTTGCCCCTTCGCATCTATCCACAATGGCGATAACCCGGCTAATTTTACAGCCTATTTTTTTTACAGCTTCAATGGCTTGAATAGTGGAAGACCCAGTTGTTACTACATCGTCAATTATAAGTACTTTGCTTGATTTTTTAAGTTCAGGGCCTTCAATAATTTTTTGCATACCATGTTTTTTTTCGTTTTTGCGGACAATAAACCCATTTATCGGGGTTCCTGTCTTACAGCTGATAGCTACGGTTGCTCCAATAATCGGGTCAGCCCCTAAGGTTAAACCTCCAATAGCCGTAATTTTGTCATTTTTTATCATATCCAGAATGATTTTAGCCATTAAGTAAGCCCCTTGACTAGAAAGACTACTTATTCTTCCGTCAAAATAGTAATCACTGGTTTTACCGCTGGCTAAAATCACGTGCTGTTTCTTAAAAGATAAATTTTTAAGTATGGACAGAAGTTGTTTTTTGTCTTTGCTGTAGCGTTTATTTTTCATATTTTCCCTAAAAGTTTTGCTGTTTAGTCGTTGGGTAATTAATATTAATCAAAATTATAGCTTGATATCTTAGATTCGTCAATATAATAAATACAAATAAAAGGCATACTTGCTAAAATAAATTCAAATTTTCCTAAAAACATGATATTATAAACCAAGGGAAATAATTATTACATTTATAGGAGACTGAGCGATATAATATGACAGAATTTAAGCAAATAAAAAAAGTGGTTTTATTTTCTTTAGTGAGTGTACTTTTGCTATGTCCCCGTTTGTCTGCGGTGCAAGAAGGGCTTACTGCTAAGTCAGCAATAATCATGGATGCGTCTAATGGAAAGGTGCTTTACCAAAGAAATTCTAATGTGCGGATGCCTGCCGCTAGTACGGTTAAGGTTTTAACTGCCATTATGTCTGTGAGTAATCTTGATCTTAATAGTTATTTAACGGTTAGTAAGCGTGCGGCTGGGATTGCTCCGAGTAAAGTATATTTGACTGAAAAAGCGGAATATAAAGTGATTGACTTGATTAAATGTTTATTAATGTCATCTGCTAATGATGCTGGTGTGGTTTTGGCTGAGGCAATGGCGCAAACAGAGTTTCAGTTTTCGTTGAAAATGAATGAACAAGCAAGGCAGCTAGGGGCTAAAGATAGTTTTTTTCTTAATGCTACCGGGTTGCCGGAATACAAAAAAAAACAGTATTCAACAGTATATGATCTGGCCTTGTTTATGAAGGCATGTATGAATAATCGGCAGTTAGTTTCTATAATGCAGACTAAAATGACGGAAGTTGAGGGGAGTGATAAGAAAGTCATTAGCATCAAGAATCATAATAAGTTTCTTTGGCGAAACTCTAATGATTTAATTGGGAAAACTGGTTATACCAGACAGGCAGGGCATTGTTTCTTAGGTTCTTTTAGCAGTGGTAAACGTAAATTAATCGTAGCAATTCAAGGTAGTCGTAAGCCTTGGGATGATCTGAATTATTTAATTAATAAAAAATATTAATATGGCAGAGAGAAACTTAGTGTATACTTGATTGCAATAAAAATTGAGGGCGTGGAAATTAGCCCTCAATTTTTATTGCTTCAACAGGACAGCTGGTAGCTGCTTCTTTGGCAGACTCAAGTAAGTCATCAGTAATAGAATTACCAATAACAATAGCTTTATCGTCTTGCATTTGGTATACTTCTGCGCATATATTTGCGCAAAGTCCACAACCTACACAGGCATCTGCATCGACTATTGCTTTCATTTTAAACCTCCTTTTGTAATAATCTTTGTTTATTATAATGGGAAATAAAAATTATTGCAAATATTTTTTTAAATAATGTTGAAAATGAAATTAAACACTGAGTTCTAGGGGTAAAGTATGCGAAAAAAAATCAATAGAGCATTATAAGGACAAAAGATGAATAAAATTACAGCGAAAAGAATTATTTTGATTTTTTTTGGTTTGGGATTATGTTTTGGCTTGGAGGGGATAGCTCGGTTAGTATTGCCGGTAAATAAATTAAATTTGCTTGAATCAATACATACAGTTTGCTGTGAAGAAAATGAACTCTTGTGGCGGCAAAAAAAACAGCTAAACACAATCTTTCAAGGTAATCGTGTAATTACTAATTCTTTAGGCTTGAGGAACGATCAGGTTTTGACTGCTAAAACAGGAAACGTTTGCAGGTTAATCTGTTTGGGGGGGTCATCAACTTTCGGATGGGGAGTGGATCTGGATAAAACATACCCCAAATGTTTGGAAAGTCTGATAAACAATCGAGTAGGGGAAAAACAGATAGAAGTAATAAATGCTGGGCAAATAGGATATTCTTCTTATCAGGGCAAAATTTTTTTTAAAAAATTCATGTTAGATTACAATCCGGATATTATTACAGTTTCTTATGTTCTAAATGATATTGATAAAGTCAGGTTTTTTAAAAATAAGAAGTTATCTGACAGTCAGATAGCACCCGAAGTTTCGAAATTTATAGTATTTTAAAATAATATTGTTGATAAAAGAATATATTTTTTAGCGAAAAGGTTTATTTTTGGGATGATAGGAAAAAATAAGCAGATATCAGCTGCTATTTATAAGAATCAGTATGAAAATTCTACGATTAGGGTAACTGCTGAGGAGTATAAAAATAATCTGGAATATTTTATTACGATTTGCCGAGCAGAAAAAATAAAATTAATTTTTATAGTTATGCCGATTAACTTAGATTTGCCTGATTCTATATCCCCAGACAAGGGTATTATTTTAGGTGATGAATATTATCAAAGGGCAAAAGAACATGAAAATATCAAAAATTATAAGCAAGCCGAAATTTTCTATAAAAAAGCATTGGATTATCAGGTATTTATCTGTAAAAAAAATGGGATTTTATTCCAAAATATTATGGTGCAGGTTGCCCAAGAGAATAATATTCCGGTAGTTAATGCACAAGCATTATTTTATAACCAGCAAAAGATTAATCCAGTTGATTTTTTTAACGGCTCTAATGACGCAATACACCCAAATCCCCAGGGGCATATGATCATAGCGAATGCATTAAAAGAGTGCATAGTCGGGAATGAATTTATAGCTGCTCGTCAGCAAAATATAGAAAGTCGATATGGGGATTAAGAAAATAGTAAATAAAATATTGCTGATACTCTTTGGAATTATCATCGGAATTCTTATTGTTGAGGGATTCTTGAATTTCGCAGAGTTTATTTATCGTGATTTTTTTAAGCCTAAAAAACTTGAAGCTTTTAACTTTGAGCCAGAAGCATGCCGGATTATTTGCTTGGGCGATTCCTGGACTTTTGGGATGGGTGCTTTGCCTCAGAAAAATTATCCCGCACAATTGCAAACAATTTTAAATGAATCGCAAAATGTCGGTAAATTTAAAGTGTATAATTTAGGATATCCTAATTTTACCTCTTCAATGGCGATTAAGAAATTTAAAGATATTTATCCCCAGCTAAAACCGCAGATTGTTATAGCGATGGTCGGAAGAAGCGACCAATGGGTCTTGGAAAACGGGAGTGCTGAAAACAGCTTTTATCAAAAAATCAAGCAAATATTTTTAAACGCCAGAGTCCTTAAACTGGTGAATATTAGTTTATATAATATGAATCATAATCTTTTAAGAAAACAAGACAAAGGATTATTCGTGGACAAGCAATCCTTTGAAGCTGCAATGGTTTGGGTTAAATTCGGCAATGATTATAGATTGAAAAATATGTTTGCAGAAGCAGAGGCGTGTTATAACAAGGCTCTTTGCCTTGATCCAAAGCTGGTTGTTGCTAGTATTGAAAAGGCGCGGTTGTATAAAATTAAGGGGCAATACGCGGAGGCCTTAAATGTTTTAGCGCAAGCGCTTAATATTGATACGGAAAATAAGCAGATCAAGCAAGAGTTGAGTGATGTGTTTATTAGAATGAATGATCCATGGCAAAGAGTAAAATTTTATCAAAACATTTTAAAACATAATCAGGGTAATGTTTCTTTAAAAAAAAAGCTTGCTAGCGCATATGTTGTTTTAGCAGACTCTTTTTTTGTCAATAAGCAATTTGACAAAACCATAGCAAATTATGATAAAGCGATGCAATTAGACCCGGAAAATGAAAAAATATATAGCAGTATCATTTATAATCAGGCGATCCTGAGAAAAATGTTAAGCAGGAAGATGAAAAAGCCAGGACTTAATTATCAGAAATTAAACGAAATAACGCTTACAAAAAATTTGAAAGAACTGGTCCTGATATGTAAAAAGCAGAATATAGAGCTTGTACTCTCCGGATATCCGCTGGAAATGCTGGGGCCGCTGCAAAAAATTTCAGCAGATTATGCGATACCACTAATTGACCATCGTCAGAGTTTTTCAGAAAGAACAGATGTTTTCTTTGCTGCAGATGGTCATTGCAATGGTGCTGGTTATAAAATTGTTGCCGAAAATATTTCGCAATATATACTTTCTGAGTAAGCAAAAATAATAAATCTCAAGAGGTAACCTATAAATATAACATCTTTATTTGCAGATAGTTATAATTATATTACTCCAATCTGAGAGGGATAGGCCTAAGTGCTTATTATCAATCCGGGCAAATTGTGTTGCAGAAAACCGGACAATTTGATAAAATAAACTTCATTAATAAGGAGTTTCATATTGATACCGCTGCGAGATAAGCTAAGGTTAAAGCATATCCCTGTAATAACAATTGCGCTGATTTTAGTTAATATATATGTCTTTTTTAAAGAAATATATTTAGGCAATGGGTTAATTTTGTTTATTGATAAGCATGCTTTAGTTCCTGCGTATTTCATTTCATTAAATGGAATAACTCTTTCAGTCGTAATAAATAAAATCGTTTCTTTGTTGAGTTCTCTTTTTATCCATTCAGGGTGGATGCATATAATTGGAAATATGTGGTACTTATGGATATTTGGTGATAATGTAGAGTATCGGTTAGGCCATTTAAGATACTTATTCTTTTATTTGTTATGCGGAATAATCGGAAATCTTGTTCATGTCACCATGAATTTAAATTCAACAATACCTGTTATCGGAGCCAGCGGCTGTATATCAGGGGTTTTGGGCGCATATTTCATGCTTTCGCCAAAAGCTAAGATTGTTACGATATTGCCAGTACTTATTTTCTGGATCGTTGCTGATGTCCCTGCGTTCTTTTTTTTAGGGATATGGTTTTTAATTCAGTTCTTATCAGGGTATTATTCTCTAATTAAAACCTCAGGTGCTGGTATTGCCTGGTGGGCACATGTTGGGGGTTTTATCGGGGGAGCAGTCTTAAAAACATTTATGGTTAAAAGCCGGAGATAATCTTAGGATAAAAGTGGAGAGCGGATAATGCAGTTATCACCAGATAATATCTCGATATTTACATATATTACAGTATTCGTTTTTGGGATTTTAATTTGTTTTACGCCCTGTGTTTATCCGATAATTCCGGTAATTGTCAGTTGTCTTGGAACCGCAAATCTAAAAAGTAAAACAGAGATTGTTCTGAGATCATTAAGTTATGTTTTGGGCCTGGCAATAGTTTATGCTGTGTTAGGTGCGGTAGCTGCATTAAGTGGTGAATTGTTTGGTAGCTTTCAGCATAGCTTTTGGACAAGATTTATAATTGCCAATATTTTTATTTTAATGGGGCTTTTTATGTTAGAAGTTTTTATTATGCCTCAATTCTCCTTAATCGGAAAAACCAAAAGCCGAAATTTATCTGGGGCAGTAGGTGTTTTTTTAACCGGAGCCTTATCTGGATTGGTTGTCGGGCCATGTTCTACTCCGGTCTTAGGTGGAATTCTGACTTATGTTGCCAGTAAACAAAATATTTTTTTGGGAATAAGTTTATTATTTGTTTACGCGCTGGGCATGAGTTTTCCTTTGTTAATTCTTGGAATATTTGTTGGTTTATTAAAAAAAATGCCTCGTTCAGGGCAATGGATGGAAAAAATTAAAAAGTTATTTGGCTTAATATTAATTGGGGTGGGAGAGTATTTTCTTCTGGGTGGCGGTTAATAGTGGGAATGGTGTAAGCCGGGATAATTGATAAAAGAATATTCAACCTCCGGGAAATTAAAGTAAAATCAATTCTGAAAAACAGTGAGAATGAAAATGAAAAAAGATAAAAAACCCTTAAATAAAAATTCAGCAGCTTATTTTGAAATAGAGTTTTATGAAAAACTTTTAAAAGATAATCCAAATTATGTCGATGCCCTAGTTCCGCTTGCTGAGGCTTACACCAGAGCCGGGCAATACAGTAACGGATTATTAATAGATGAAAAGTTGGCAAAATTAAATCCAGATGATCCGATAATCCAGTATAATTTGTCATGCAGTTATTCTCTCCTTGAGCGGCTGGATAATGCTTTTCTTGCTTTAAAGAAGGCGATAGCTCTTGGTTATAGTGATTTTCATCACTTAGATAATGATCCGGACTTGTTTTTCCTTAGAGAAGATCGCCGTTATCAAGAATTGATTTCTGATTTTGTAAAGCAAAAAGGAGTTAAAGATGGAATGGGTAGAACAACTTGATGAGATACAAAGCTCTGCGTTAAAAGAAATGGCAAATATAGGAATAAGCCATGTCGCAACAGCGATTGGTGAAATATTAAAAGAAAAGATTGATATTTCACTGCCATCGCTTGATGCTTTTTCCAAAGAACAATTATTACATGCTGAGAAGCAAAATGGAGGGATCGTAGTTGCTTATCTTACTGTAGCAGCTATTTCTGACCTTACTGAAATATTGATTATCTTATCCCGGAAAGATGCGATTCAGCTGATGAATAAGTTTGTAAACACAGATGAACTGGAAGATATTGACACTGAGGGATTGACGATGGAGGAGCAAAAAAGTATTTTTTCCGAACTTTCCACTGTGATTGCCGCAACATACTTTGCTGCCATAGATTCTATGTTTAATGTTAAAACATGCTGCGGGGTGCCGAAAATAAGTTTTGAACATGCTGAGGCTATTAATTTTCTCAAAGATACTGTTTGTCATAATGAAGGGATTAGTATTAATGTTTCTTTTACCAGTGATCCCTCGAGTGTGTCTGGTAAGCTATTGCTTATCCCTGATCCTAAGACATTAGGTGTGTTATTTGAGACAATTGGTATTGGTTAGGTTTCAGGATTATTCTGTTAGATAAGAAAGGGTTTGCAATGGTTAGGGTAGAACTTTTTAAAATAATTATGCACGAAAATAAGCATGATCAGATAATTATTCTCAAAGAAAAAGACGGACAAAGACAAATGCCGATAATAATCGGGGTCGCAGAGGCAGCTGCAATAAAAATGAAGGTAAGTAATTTGCGATGCCCCCGACCTTTAACTCACGATCTTTTGAGTAATTTAATTGAAAAAATCGGAGCTAAGCTGGAGCAAGTTATTATAAACAAGCTGGAAGGTAATACTTTTTATGCTCGTTTGATGATTAGGCTTCAGCATGATCATCAATTACTGGATATTGATGCTCGTCCCAGTGATAGTATTGCCTTGGCATTGCGGTTAAATGCACCGGTATTTGTTGAAGAGGAAGTATTTGAAAAACTTCAATTTCTCAATGGATAAGACGATTAATAAGTATCATAGAAAATTAAAAAAGTTTAAAAATAATAATATCTTAAAGCAGATCATCAATGTATCTGACGAGAAAAAACTGGATGTTTATTTAGTTGGCGGGGCGTTACGCGATTTATTTATAAAACAGACTGATTCTAAAAAAGCAATTGATTGGGATTTTACAGTTAAATCCGGGGCATTGGAGTTGGCGAAACAAGTAGCTCGTAAGCTGAAGGCGCACTATGTTGTTTTAGCGGAAAACCATAAAACAGCCAGAGTTATTCATCATTATAATCAGCAGGAATTTAGGCTGGATTTTACGGATTTTAGAGCAAAAACCCTTAGGGGTGATCTTAAAAAACGCGATTATACAATCAATAGCCTTTATGCCGATGTGCGGGATTTGTTTTATGGCCGAGCGGAAATCAGAGATTGTTTTAATGCGATTGCCGATATAAAAAGCCGAAAACTAAGAATTATCAGTAAAGACAATTTTAAAGATGATCCTTTGCGGATTCTTAGAGGGTATGCGTTTTGTTGCCAATGGGGGTTTTGTTTTGATCAACCAACAGCTATGCTGCTTAAGAATAATGTATTGAGAATCGCGGAGGTTTCCCCTGAACGCGTAAGCGAAGAGTTAGCCAAGATATTTACAGCAAAAAGTAGTTATAAGCATGTTCTTAAAATGGATAGCTTTGGCGTTTTGGATGTGATCTTTCCGGAGATCAAGGCTTTAAGAGGGGTAGACCAGGGATTGTTTCATCATCTTGATGTTTGGGATCATTCTTTGGTATGCTTGGATCAGTTAGAAAAATTATTAAGAGTTTTGCCTGAAAAAATTCCCGCTGAATTCGCGGAAAAGGTAAAAGTTTATTTAGCTCAAGAGCTTTGCGGAAATAGATCACGCCTCTGGCTTTTAAAGTTAGCTTGTTTGTTGCATGATATTGCTAAACCCCAGACAAAGTTTGTGGGAGAGGATCAAAGGGTTCATTTTTATACTCACGAAAAACAAGGATCTTTGATAGTAAGAAAAATAGGCAAAAGACTTAAATTGTCGAGAAAAGAGATCTTGATATTAAGCGACATGGTTTTGTATCATCTCAGGGCAGGCCAGCTTGTGAATAGCCGGCCAAGTAAAAGATCTAAATTTCGTTTTATGCGGGATACCATGGATAGTGCGGTATTGATTTTACTTTTGACAATTGCTGATCGCTGGGCAATGCGGGGTAGCTTAAGTAAAGGGGAAAATTTTGTTTTTCATGAAGATGAACTTTTTAAAATGATCATAGAGTTTTTCCAACAGCAAAATATTATAAATAAAAAAAAGAAACTACTTAATGGTGATGAGCTGATGATTTTGTTAGGAATAGCTAAAGGTCCGATTGTGGGCAAAATTCTTACTCAGGTAGAGGAAGCTCAGGCAATAAAAACCATTAGAAATAAACAGCAGGCAGAGAATCTTGCCCAACAGATTTATTCTCAGCTGAGGCATGAGCTGGATGGCGGATAAATATAATCCAAAGTATATTGACCTTAAAAACATTGTTTTTAAGCATAAAATAAAACTGTCGCGGAAAATGCTTGGGCAATGTTGTTTGTGTCCCAGAAAATGTGGCGCGGATAGATTGGCGGGGCAACTAGGATATTGCAATGCCGGCAATCTATCTGAAGTTTCTCATTGGCAGCGGCATTATGGAGAAGAACCGCCGTTTAGTCAAAACAATGGGGCGGGAACTATATTTTTTGCGCATTGTAATCTGCAATGTGTTTATTGCCAGAATCACCAGATATCGCAGCAGCAGGGCTGTAAAAATAATATCAGCGTCAATCAATTAGCGGATATTATGCTTAAGCTGCAACAAGAGCAAGCAGAAAACATTGATTTGGTAAGCCCGACTCATTTTGTGCCGATGATCATAGAGGCGATTTATATTGCTAGAAATAAAGGGTTGCGCATCCCGATTATCTATAATACGAATGGTTATGATTCTGAAAAAACGCTTGAATTGCTTGAGGGTATAGTTGATGTGTATATGCCTGATTTGAAGTATGATAGTGAGGATGCTGGACTAATTTACTCGGATGTTTTTAATTATGTTTACTATGCTAAACAAGCGATTCTGCTGATGTATAAGCAGGTGGGCGGTTTTAAGTTGGATCAATCCGGAAAAGCGATCAGTGGTCTTTTTGTCCGGCACTTAGTATTGCCGAATAATATTGCGAACAGTAAGCAGGTTTTGGATTTTTTGCGTACAGAAATAGGCAATGATATTGGCTTGAGTTTAATGAGTCAATATGCTCCTTGTTATAGAGCCAGCAATTTTAAGGAAATAAATAGAGTTTTAAACCAGCAGGAGTATGAATTGATTGTTGAATATGCGCAGGAATTGGGTTTTGGAAAGTCCTGGATGCAGGAGCTTAAAAGTAGTGATGTTTATTTTCCTGATTTTGAAAAACCAGATGTTTTTGATTTGAATTTTTAATTTAGCATAAATTATTTTATAAATGGAAGGGATGCGGCGAGTGGTTAGAATTAAACGAGCATTAATTAGTGTTTCCGACAAGAGCGGATTAGATGACTTAGTTAAAGTTTTAAATGATTTTAAAGTTGAAATGATTTCAACGGGTGGTACGGCAAAACAAATCGCCCAATTAGGCATACCAGTAAAATCAGTTAGCGATATTACTCAATTTCCGGAAATGCTTGATGGCCGGGTTAAGACCTTGCATCCTAAGATTCATGGCGGATTGCTTGCTTTAAGGGATAATCCCGAGCATTTAAAACAGGTAGAAGAGTTTAATATAGAATTTATCGATATGGTGGTTGTTAATCTTTATCCATTTGAAAAAACAGTTTCCGATCCAAGCGTGGAATTTGAGCAAGCTATTGAAAATATAGATATTGGCGGACCTTCGATGCTTAGATCCGCGGCAAAAAATTCGAGAAGCGTTGCGGTTATTTGTAATCCGGAAAGATATAAAGATATTATCAAAGAATTAAAAGAAAATAATGGGGCTTTAAGTTTACAGACACGTACCAATCTTGCGGCTGAGGTTTTTAAGCGTACATATGAATATGACCGGGCGATTGCTGAATATTTACAAGATAGGATAAAACCGCAAGACTCAGGCAATCAGTTTGCTGAAAAACCGGATTTAAGGTTTGAAAAAGTTCAAGATTTGCGTTATGGTGAAAATCCGCATCAAAAAGCTGCTTTTTATCGGCAAAATAATGCAAGATTAGATAATATTGCTAATGCCCGTCAGCTGCATGGTAAAGAATTATCATTTAATAATATAATTGATTTAAACGCGGCGCTTAATATTGTAAAAGATTTTCAAGTTCCTACCGCAAGCATTGTTAAGCACACTAATCCTTGCGGAGCGGCAAGTGCCGATAAGCTTTCTTTGGCATATAAAAATGCTTTAGACTGTGATCCGATGTCTGCATTTGGCAGTATTGTTGGCTTTAACCGCAAAGTTGAAGTTGATACCGCTCAAGAAATTCTTTCGGCTGATTTTGTGGAATGTATTATTGGCCCGGGATTTTCCTCTGAAGCATTGTCTATATTGAAACAGAAAAAAAACCTCAGGATTATGCAAGTTGCTGATTTTATGAGTCTTGATCAAGATAAGTTGCAAGAACTTGATTATAAGAGAGTTAGCGGTGGATTGCTTGTTCAGCAGAATAATATAAAAATACTAGATCATGATAATTTGAAAGTTGTAACAACAATAAAGCCAACTCAAGAACAAATGAAAGCCTTACTTTTTAGCTGGACAATTGTTAAGCATGTTAAATCAAACGCGATTGTTTTAGGCCGGGAAACAAAAACAGTTGGTATTGGCGCTGGACAAATGAGCCGGGTTGACAGTGTGATTATTGCGCTTAGAAAAGCTGGGTCGCGCAGTCACGGAGCTGTTTTAGCCAGCGATGCTTTTTTTCCAAAAGCTGATTCCATAGAGCAGGCAGCAAAAGCCGGAATTTGCGCGATAATCCAGCCAGGGGGGTCAATTCGCGATCAGGAAGTAATTAATGCCGCGGAAAAAGCGCAAATAGCAATGGTTTTGACAGGTATGAGACATTTTTGTCATTAAAAGAAAGATAAAACAATTATGAATTATCAGCAAGCAGTTGAATATTTAAATTCATTTATTAACTATGAAAGAGAGGTTAATTGTGATTATAGCGATATGAAGCTGGATCGGGTTAAACAGCTGCTTGCTCAGCTGAATAATCCACAGGATAAATTTAAATCAATTCATATTGTTGGAACAAAGGGCAAGGGGTCAACCTGCGCGTTCATTTTTTCTATTTTAAAAGAAGCGGGTTATACGGCGGGGTTATATACATCACCGCATCTTATTGATTTTAAGGAAAGAATTAAAATCAGTTATCATGATGTTATGGAAGAAACCCGTGAACGATTGATTGAGCAAGATGAGGTAACGGCTTTGGTAGAGGAAATTAAGCCATATGCTGACGCTATTTCCGGATTGACTTTTTTTGAAATTTATACAGTGCTGGCATTTATGTTTTTTGCTCAACAGAAAATAGAATTCGCGGTTTTAGAAACCGGCTTAGGTGGACGGCTTGACGCAACTAATGTTGTTAAACCTTTAGTCTGCGGGTTTGCCTCAATTAGTTTAGAGCATACGCAAATACTGGGTAATTCTATTGAAAAAATTACCAGGGAAAAAGCCGGGATTATTAAAAAAGATACTTTGGTTGTTTCGGTAACTCAGTTGCCTCAAGCCTGGGCTGAGATTGAAAGTGCTTGTAAAGACAATAATGCGAAATTGTACCAAATAGGAAAAGATTTTCTTTATGATGTTGTGGGTAATAATCTGGATGGAAGTATTTTTGACTTTAATGGTAAAGATATTGACTATTACGGATTGCATATTAGTATGGCGGGACAGTTTCAAGTAGTAAACGCGGCTTTAGCCATAGGGGTAATTCATCTTTTACGATTTTATGAGATTGTAATTTCTTCAATCGCGATACGTCGAGGACTGCAAGCTACGCATTGGCCAGGCAGAATGCAAATAGTTCATAAGAATCCCTTTCTGGTTTTTGATGGAGCACAAAACCCAGCGTCTGCTCAGGTTTTGCGTGCTGCAGTGAATATGATTTTTATTCCTAAAAAATCTATTTTGGTTTTTGGAGTGTGCAAGGATAAAGATGTAAGAGGGATGATTCAATATCTCGGCCGGCAGCAGAATATGATTATTTTAACCCAGTCGCAAAATCCTAGAGCAATGGATGTTGATGAGTTAGCAAACCTTTTACCCCAGTTTAAGCGGATTATTAGAAAAACTCACACAGTTCAAGAAGCGATGAAGCTGGCTTTTGAAAATAGCTCGAGCAAGGATGATTTAATTTTGGTTACAGGAAGTCTCTATGTTGTCGGTGAGGCCTTTACAGCATTAAAGACAATAAAATGTCCGCGATATTAGGATTTATTAAAAAAAATGATATCAACGCAGATTAGTGATACAATTGTCGCGATTTCCACCCCTTTGGGGCAAGGGGGAATTGGAATTGTGCGTTTAAGCGGTAGTAAAGCATTTAAAATAGGGGATGAGATATTTCGTAGTAAGCGGGGAGAAAAAAAAGTATCTAAGTTGCCCAGCTTTAGTGTGCATTATGGTTATATCGTTAGCGATTCGAAATTGAAGGCTAAAAAACAAACGCAAGGAATTATTGATGAAGTTATTATTAGCGTAATGCGCGCGCCGCAAACTTATACCAAAGAAAATGTTTTGGAAATAAACTGTCATGGCGGAATAGTTGCTTTACGTAAGATTCTTGAGCTTTGTATTAATCAGGGAGCTCGTCTTGCTCAGCCAGGTGAGTTTACGCAAAGAGCTTTTCAAAACGGCAGGATTGATCTTATCCAGGCGGAATCAGTATTAAATGTAATTAATGCTAAGACCGATTTAGCTTTAGAGCCGGCAATGCATCAGTTGCAGGGCAAGCTGTCTAATCATATAAAGAATCTGATGTCAAAGCTTGTGGAAATAGTTGCGCCTTTAGAGGCAAGTATTGATTTTCCGGATGATACGATACAGCGAATGACTAAAAAAAATATAGTAAAAAGTTTAAATTCTGTGTCTTTAGATATTCGTAAACTGGTTGACAGCGCGGATAAAGGGATTATGCTGGCAAATGGGCTTAATATCGCTCTTGCCGGAGCGGCTAATGTTGGTAAGTCCAGCATAATGAACGCATTGCTTGAATATGAACGGGTGATTGTAACCAATATTTCCGGTACAACGCGGGATGTAGTAGAAGAGGTTTTAAATATGCGGGGAGTTGCGGTTAAAATTTCCGATACTGCCGGAATCATGGATAGTTCATGCGTTATTACTCAGGAAAGCATGAATCGCAGCCTGGCTTGTTTGGAAAGATCAGACCTTGTTTTATGGGTTATAGACGGCTCGCGTAAAATTCAAAAAGCAGATTTAGCCGTTGCAAAAAAAATAGCTGGCCGAAAAGCAATTATTGTTGTTAATAAGAATGATTTGAGTTTAAAAGTTGATTTGGCTCAAATAAAAAAAAATATGCCAGACGCGGCGATTGTTAAAATATCAGCTTTAAAAAAACAAGGATTGGATTCATTGGAGAAAACGATTATCAATATGTTTTTCAAGGGGCAGATAGTTGGTAAAGATGAATTTATAATAAGTAATATCAGGCAAAAGCAAGCATTAGAAGATTGTTATAAAAATATTCAGGCTGCGCTTGGTGTGGTTACTGAAAAAGGTTATGAGGAATGTCTTGTGTTTGAAATAAGGCAGGCTCTTGATTTTCTAGGGCAAGTGGTGGGCGATAATATAACCGAAGATATATTGAGTAATATTTTCTCACGTTTTTGTATTGGCAAATAATTATTCAAATCGGAGTATTGTACAAGGGGAAATTTTGTGAAGAATATTGCATTAGTTGGCTTTATGGGAACAGGAAAAACAACCATAGCATGCCTGCTTGCGGAAAAATTTAAAGTTGAATTTGTGGATATTGATGAATTGATTGAAGCAAAACAGCAGATGCGGATTGTTGATATATTTGCTGAAAAAGGAGAAGTATTTTTCCGTCAAGTCGAGAAGCAAGTTGTTGCAGAGATAGCTTGTCAGCAAAACAAAATTATTGCCTGTGGCGGCGGTGTTGTTTTAGATCCAGAGAATATTGTTAATTTAAAACAAAACGGAATATTAATCTGTTTACAGGCTAAGCCGGAGGTTATTATTGAAAGAACCAAGGATTATGTTCACCGGCCATTACTAAATGTTCCTAACCCGGAAGAAAAGATTCGGGGACTTTTAAAGATAAGAGAAATTTATTATGCCAAGGCTGACTACACGGTTGATACTTCTAGTCTGAGCAAACTGCAGGTTGTGGGCAAAATAGAGTCTTGGTTGAAAACAAAGAATTTAATTGCCGATTAAAATGCGGGAAAAAGATTATTATATAGCTTTAAACATGGTTTCCGGCTTAGGAAGTATTTTGATTTCTAGGTTAATCCAAAACTTTAAGACAGTGCAAAATGTTTTTCAGGCGGATATTCCTGAAATCCTTAAAGTTCAAGGTCTAGGTATTGAAATAGCTAAAAGAATAAAACAAATATTATTTACCGATGAATTAGCCAAAGAATTAGAGCAGATTCAAAAAAACAGTATTAAAGTAATAACGATCAAAGATAGTGAATATCCTGTTCTTTTAAAAGAAATTTATGATCCGCCGATTGTTTTATATTTAAAAGGTGAGGCCGCTGTTTTTCAAAGTAAACTGCTGGGAGTAATCGGCTGCCGTCGGGCCAGTACGTGTGGGTTAAAACAAGCGGCTCAGATAGCGCAATCTCTTGTGAGTCGTAAAATCTGCGTTGTTTCCGGAATGGCTCGGGGAATTGATACCGCGGCGCATAAAGGAGCCTTGCAGGGTAAGGGAAAAACAATTGCCGTTTTGGGCAGCGGTTTTAATAATATTTATCCACCGGAAAATAAAACATTGTTTGCTGAGATATCTAAAAATGGTGCGGTTATCTCAGAATTTTCTTTAAATACTGCGCCCTTACGGGAAAATTTCCCTAGGCGGAATCGGATTATTAGTGGTTTATGTCGGGCGATTGTTGTGGTTGAGGCTGCACAGCAAAGCGGTTCTTTGATTACAGCTGATTTGGCTTTGAATCAAGGCCGAGAGGTATTTGCTGTCCCTGGGATTGCAAATTCCTTAAATGCCCAGGGGACAAATAAGTTGATCAAAGAAGGCGCAAAATTAGTTGAAAACGCGCAAGATATTATTGACGCTTTAGAGGTTGTTTGGAATTTTTGACTACTGGATAATAATGGATCATGATTTAAACTTTAACTAAAAAGGAGGGAATGAACATGGAACTGAAGAATTATATGGAAATAGTTGTCGAAGATGCTGTTGATAAAGAACTTGCTCGCCTCAACGAAGACTGGACAAAAAGTCATAAGTGTAAGCTGGATATTATGGCGATGATCCTAAACCGCTTGCCGGCACGATATATTGTGACTGATAAAGGCCGGATTATGACTAAAATAACGGAAACCGAAGTGCAGTTTCAAGCAGATATTTTAAGAGAATTAGTAAGAGCAGTAAAACAAGTAAAAAAGAACCCCTAAAAGTTAATTGATTGGTTATGACAAATAAAAGAGTGTCTTCCTATGTATGATTCAGAATCTAAAGATTTTGGTGATGCTTTGCCTGAAGCTGAACTGTTGGCATTTAAGAAAATAATCAATAATATTTATCGCTGTAGAGGAGTGGATTTTCGTCAATATCGGCCTAAATGTTTGCGGAGAAGAATTATTGTTGGGATGCATGATGTTCGGGTTAATTCTTTTGTTGAGTACCTAAATTTTTTGATAAAAAATCCGGAAGCGTATGACAGTTTATTAAACAGAATTACAATTAATGTTACAGAGTTTTTCCGTAATCAGGAAACATTTAAGGCTGTTCGCCTTAAGGTTATCCCGGAGATTATAAAAGCGAAAAAAGAAATTCATGCTTCTTCTATTCGGGTATGGAGTTCCGGATGCGCGACTGGAGAAGAGCCGTATTCATTGGCAATCATGATCAGTGAAGTATTATCTGAGCTTAGGGAGAATATTAAAATCAGAATATATGCTACTGATATTGATAAGGAAGCGCTTAAACTGGCAGAAGCGGGTATCTATAAAGAAAAAGCATTAAAAGAGCTAAAAGGCCGTCAGGTAAACGCGTATTTTAAGAAAAACGAGCAAGGGTTATATGCGATCAATCCTGAGTTTAAATCAATGATTAATTTTATGCATCATAATATGATTAGTGATGAGCCTTTGCCAAGAATGGATCTGATTTTTTGTCGTAATGTAATAATATATTTTAGTAAAGAATTACAAAAACTGGTTTATGATAATTTTTATAAAGCTTTAGTTCCCCAGGGATATCTTGTCGCGGGCAAGACGGAAATCCTTATGGCTATTAATGAGTCATGTTTTGAGAGATTTGATTTACAAGAGAGAATTTTAAGGAAAAAATAAATAATGAGGTTTAATTAAATAATAATGAAGTTTTTTAAACAATTAGGTTCTTTGAAGATCACCTTTATTCTATTGCTAATATTAGCTGCTGTATCTATTTTGGGTACAGTTATTGTTCAAAGAGAAAATGCTCAGTTTTACTTAAAAAATTATGGAGAATTTCTGGGCAAAGGATTATTGTTTGTTAATGCCAATGATTTATACAATGGATGGGCTTATCAGAGCATTCTATTTATCTTAGGCTTGAATCTTTTTATTTGTACGATTAATAGCTTTAGCCTAGCATTATTTAAAAATAAGAAGAAAATCGCATTATTTTTAATTCATTGCAGCATCTTCTTTATTTTTACAGGAGCAATCGTAAGCAGGCTGCTAAAATATTCAGAATATCTGACTATGATACCTGGGCAAACAATAGAACTTAAGCAGGGAAAGGCGAAAATAATCTTTGATAAGTTTGATATGGAGTATTACCCTCAGACAAAACAGCCAAAAGTGTATTGCAGCAATATAACCTTGAAGGAAAATGATCAGATTGCTAAAGAACACAAAATAATAGTTAACCATCCGTTTAAATATAAAGGATATGGTTTTTATCAGTCAAGTTTTGAGGTTCTTGCGGATTTAGAAATGGTTATTAGTCATATGGGCCATGAAGTTTGGCAGGGAAACTGGAGGCAAGGCCAATCTTTATTTTTACCTGGACAAGGTGATTTCCGGCTTGAGATAACTCATTTTATTCCCGATGCGGAGATTGACCAAGATGGCCGGATTACTATGCGTTCACATGAATTGGGCAGTGCTGCTTTACTGATAACTTTGTATCAGAATGATCAGTCGGTTGGCGAGGAATGGGTATTTATCGATCAGAGAATCAGTGATATGTTTTCTCAGAAAATAGAGGTTTTTGATTTCAAAATTAAGCGTTTGGACGTGTTTTATGCTACAATAATTCAAGTTATCAAAGACCCGGGTTTAGGGTTTATTTGGACCGGGTTTTTGATGTTATTTTCAGGTATGATTGGTTTTTTATTTCAAAAAAATAATATAAGGAGTGTGTAATGTTTCGATTAAGTATGTCCTTGTTTGCTGTTGCTTTGATTTGCGCTTTAACTCTCGCGCTTATATATCAAAAGACTGCGCCAGTAATAGAACAGCAAAAGCAAATGCTTTTGGAGCGATCACTGCAATCAGTGCTGCCTGCAGACAGCTATCAAAAGAAGGAGGGAGAAATTTTGTATTATGAAGCAAAAAACGCAGAAAGTAATGTAATCGGCTGGGCTTTGCCGCTTTCCGGAAAAGGTTATGGCGGGAATATTCAGCTTTTGGTTGGCGTTGATACAAAGGAAAATATTACCGGAGTTCAAGTTCTTGAACATTCAGAAACTCCAGGCTTGGGTTCTAAAATTAATGAGATTGAATACAAACAGACAGAAGCAAAGTTTTTAAAGCAATTTAAAGGCAGGAATATACAGGATGTAGTTTTGATAAAAGGCAGTACAGATAAGAATATTCAGGCGATAACCGGGGCGACAATTTCATCAAAAGCGGTTGTTGCTGGAGTTCGCCAGGGTGTAGACGGATTTTTAAAAAGTCAGCGGAAAAAATGATATTATATCCGATTTGTTTGAAACTAGATAATATGACTTGTTGTGTAATCGGCGGCGGATCCGTGGCTTTAAGAAAAGTTAGGAGTTTGCTTAAAAGTTCTGACAAAATAATGGTTATTAGTCCTGATCTTTGTCCGCAGCTCAAAAAGCTTTATAAAAAAAAGGCTTTTGAGTATCAAAAGGCGGAATACAAAAGAAAGCTTATAAAGAACGCATTTCTAATAATAGCGGCGACCAATGATCAAAAAGTTAATACCCAGATAGTTCAAGACGCTAATAAAATGGGCAAACTGATTAATGTGGTGGATGTGCCGCGTCAGTGTAATTTTTATTTGCCGGCAGTTGTGAATAAAAAAGGGATTCTGTTATCCATATCCACCCAGGGAGCTTTTCCCGGACTGGCAAAAAAGATTCGTCAGGCTGCGGCAGTGATGATAAAAAAATATGCTGACAATGTTAGGATATTAACTAAGCTCCGTGATGCAATAAAAATCAAATATAAAGATAAGAAAATCAAGAAGAAGTTAATCAATGCTTTACTTGATGACCGGATTTTAGAATTGATAAGTAATAAAGAGATAGGTAATCTTGATCAGCTAACGGCTTATTTGAATATTTTGTAAAATCGATTTTTCAGGTGGGGGAGATATGTACACAATATTGTTTTTAGGAGTTTTAATTGCTTATTTAATCAGTGCTTTGAGCTTTGTAATCTTTTCCATAAATAAAAATCTATTTTTAGCCAAAACAGCGATGTTTTTCACTATTTTTGGTTTTATCAATCATAGCGTTACGCTTATTATCAGGTGGGTTATCTCAGGTTTTCCTCCCATGTCCAATCTGTATGAATCGATGTCATTATTTGCCTGGGCAATTGTATTGATATTTCTTATTCTGGAGTTCAGGTTTAAATTTCAAATAATCGGTACATTTATTATGCCGTTTGTTTTCTTTGTTACCGGATATGCTTCATTGCTCGATAGTTCCGTCAAGCCGTTGATGCCTGCTTTGCAAAGTTACTGGTTGTTTATCCATGTAATTACTTGTTTTCTTAGTTATGCTTGTTTTACCTGTGCGTTTTTTTTAGGCATAATGTATCTTATGCAGGAAAGACAGGTAAAATTAAAACATATTGGTAAACTTTTTGAACGTTTACCGTCATTAGATGTAATGGATAAGATAAATTATAATATGGTGCTTTTCGGATTTGTTTTGCTTACTGCCGGGATTGCGACAGGTTCCATTTGGGCGCAGCAGGCTTGGGGTAATTGGTGGAGCTGGGATCCTAAAGAAACATGGTCGTTTATTACTTGGCTGGTATATGCCGCTTACTTGCATGCGCGATTTAATGCTGGTTGGCGGGGGAAAAGAGCGGCTATTTTATCAATAATCGGATTTATTTCAGTTTTATTTACTTATTTAGGGGTAAGTTTTCTTCTGCCCGGACTACATTCTTATTTATAAACTATGAATATAAAAATTATCGGTTTTAATCATAAGACAGCGCCTATTGGGATAAGAGAAAAATTATCTTTCCCCAAGGTTTGTTTAACAGAAGCGCTTAGTTTGCTGAAAAAAAATAGCGATATCCAGGAAGGGGTTATTCTTTCTACTTGTAACCGTATTGAAATTTATGCTTTAGCCCGTGATGACAAAAAAATAAATGGAGCGATTAGCGGATTTTTAGAAAATTTTCATAATATAAATATTAGAGATTTTAAGAACCATTCTTATGAATTTGAAGATATGGATGCGATTAGGCATTTATTTAGAGTCAGCAGCTCTTTAGATTCCCAGATTTTGGGAGAAAATCAGATCCTTGGACAGGTTAAAGAAGCTTTTTTCAGTGCTCGTGATGTGGGTGCTGTTTCCCGAATATTTTCTTTTTTATTTGAAGAAGCAATTAGGCTTGGTAAACGGGCCAGAACGCAGACTCAAATAGGATATGGAGCAGTTTCAATCAGCACAGCCGCAGTAGAAATGGCGCGTAAAATTTTCGAGGATTTATCAAATAAGAAAATTTTGATTATCGGTGCCGGCAAAATCGGTGAGCTTTCCGCTAATCATTTGCGGGGTAGAGGCGCGGAAATGGTTCTGGTAGCAAACAGAACATTTTCCAAAGCTCAAGAACTGGCAAAAAAATTTAATGGCCAAGCCGTGGAGTTTGATAAATTTCCTCAAGCATTAACTCAGGCTGATATTGTGATTAGTTCAGTTAGTGCTCCGCATGTACTTGTTAAGCAATCAATGATGAGCGAAATTATGATAAAGCGCAAAAATCGGCCGATATTTTTTATTGATCTTGGCCTGCCGCGCAACATTGATCCGAGTGTAAATGAAATAGAAAATATTTATGTTTATAATTTAGATGATCTTGAAAAAGTAAAAGATGCTAATTTAAAAGAACGGCTTAATGAAGCGCGGAAAATCGAAGATTTAATTGAACAGCAGTTATTAAAAGTGCAAATCAAGTTAAAACAATTATTGGGCAATTCTGATTTAAAAGCGTGGAGATAATTGTTTTAGGAGTGTTTTAGCTAATGAAAAAAGCAGATACAATTACTATCGGAAGTCGGAAAAGTCTTTTGGCCATGACTCAGGCGCGACTCGTCATGGATTGCCTTAAAAAAAATTTTCCTAAATATAAATTTATAATCAAAAAAATAGTTACCAGCGGTGACAGGCTAAAGAAATGGCCATCTGAGCAGGTAAAAGGGTTGTTTGTAAAAGAAATAGAGCAGGCATTGATCCAGGGAAAGATAGATCTGGCTGTGCATAGTATGAAAGATTTGCCTGTTGAAATGCCTAAAGAACTGGAAATAGCCGCAGTGACCAAAAGAGCTGATCCGCGTGATGTTTTAATTTCCCATTATGGAAAAGGCTTGGCTGCTTTAGCGCCACAAAGCCGTATTGGCACATCAAGCCCCAGACGTAAGGCGCAGCTGCTTTTATATCGTCCGGATCTTAAGATGATTGATATTCGCGGGAACCTGGATACTAGATTAAAAAAACTAAAGGACAAGCAGTTTGATGCGATTGTTCTTGCGGCCGCCGGAATTATTCGGCTTGGCTGGCAGGATTTAATTACAGAATATATTAATGAAAGAATTATTTTGCCTGCTCCTGGACAAGGTGTTTTGGGAATACAAGTTCGGAAAAAAGACAAAAATATAAAAGCCATTGTTAAGTTATTGGATCATAGCGCTTCGCGAATAGAGGTGATCTCTGAAAGGGAATTTCTTAAAAGTATGGGAGGCGGTTGCCGCGTGCCGATTGGTTGTTTAGCGAGGATAAGCTCCGGAGATTTAAAGTTAAAAGCAATAGTTGCTTATACTCAAACCAGCGCAGTTAAATTAGCGGTCAAGGCTAATAAAAAGTATCCTTTGCGAATAGGCCGGGATCTTGCCCGCAAAATCAAAAAGCTTTTAAAACAAAAGGTCAAAAAGGAAAAAAGCTAATGATGAAAAAATTGAATTCGTCCATATTGATTATTGATGATGAAACTATTGTTGCCAAGACGCTAACCGCTGTTTTACAGGAGAAAGGTTTTGATGTCCGGAGTACTTCCTTTGGCAATCAAGGGCTTGAGTGGCTGGATGAGGGATTTGATCTTGTGCTCTTAGATTTAAAGCTTCCGGATATCGAGGGGCTGGAGGTTCTTAAGATCATAAAACGCCGGTATCCTTTTGTCGCGGTTATTATAATGACTGCCTTTGCTAGTTTGCAGACAGCTGTTACGATTATGAAAGAAGGCGCGTATTCATATATAATGAAACCTTTTGATATGGAAGAACTGCTGGATTCTATTGCCAAGGCAACGGAAATTAAGCGCAAGGAAAGCGATAAAGATAAATTGCTGACAAACCTTTCCCTGTTTTATCAGATTAGCCGAGAAATGGAAGGCATTATTGAGCTCCAAGGCATTTCTTCAATGGCAGCAAGTTATTTAAGAGAAATATCAAAAATAGATGTTTGCGCGATATTAATAAGGGTTAAAAATAAAAGTGAATTTTGGTTTAGTGCTTTAAGCGGAGTAGAATCGATGACTTCAGATCTTGCGTGTAAAAGTTTTAAGCTGGATAAGCAAATGCAGGAGCGGTTAATCAAGGAAAAAAACGCATTGCTTATCCCTGAGTTAAAAACAAAATTAGAGGTTTTAGAATATATTCCTTTGAAAACTCCAAAATCATTATTTGTTTTTCCGCTTAATACAGACAGTAAGGTGGTTGGCCTGGCAATGTTTGTCGGATCGCAGCACATAACTTTGCGCGAAGATACATTAGAAACAATTACTACGATTAGTAATGAAGTAGCATTATGTATTGATAACGCAAACCGCTATTTAAAATTAAAAGATAATTATTTTGAGACAGTTAAGACCTTGGTTAAAACCATGGAAGATAAAGAAGAATTTAATAAAGGCTACTCTGATGCGGTAGCGGGGCTAGCTGTAATTATTGCTAAGAAAATGAATTTGCCGGATGAGGATATTGAGAATATTCGGCTTGCTGGATTTTTGCATGATATTGGTCAAATCGCAATCAGTGATAATATCCTGTATAAAAAAGGGAAATTGTCCTCAGAAGAATTTTTTCAAATAAAAACACATTGTTTTGCTTCCGCGAATATAATTCAGAATATAGATGAAGAAAAAAAACTTGCACCGATAATTTTATATCATCATGAACGTTATGATGGCAGCGGTTATCCTCAAGGCTTAAGAGGCGAAAGGATTCCTCTTGGAGCGCGAATTCTAGCGGTTTGCGATGCTTACAAAGCAATTATTTCGCACCGTCCATACCGCAGAGGATTAACAGCTAATGAAGCAGTTAAGGAATTGGAACGCTGTTCGGGACAGCAATTTGATCCGGATGTTGTCAGAGTTTTTTTAGAAGCGTTTAGTAGTGGACAAATATTGTAAGGCAGGAAATTAATGTTAAATCAAAAGAAACCTAAAGTATTTTTGGTAGGAGTTGGTCCGGGTAATGAACAATTGGTGACTCAGGCTGCTTTGGAATGTATAAAAATCGCGGATATTATTATTTACGATCATTTAATGTCAAAATCACTGCTTGATAATAAAAAACCTGAGGCAAAAGTAATTTTTGCCGGAAAATTTCCGGGTGCGCATAATGTTTCGCAGCCAAGTATCAATGCGCTTCTTTTAAAACACGCGAAAAAGGATAAGATTGTTGTTCGCTTAAAGGGCGGAGACCCTTTTCTTTTTGGCCGCGGTTCAGAAGAAGCCCTGGTTTTAAAAAAAGCGAAAATTCCTTTTGAAATTGTTCCCGGAGTAAGCTCTGGATTTGCTGTTGCGGCTTATAGCGGAATTCCTTTGACCCACAGGGGAATAGCTTCCCATGTTACCTTTGTAACAGGGCATGAAGATCCCACCAAAAGAGAATCGAGTGTTGATTGGAAAAAATTATCAGAACTTGAGGGAACAATAGTTGTTTTTATGGGCATGTCTAGGTTGAAAAATATAATCGACTTATTGATTAAATATGGTAAACCAAGAAATACTCCAGTATGTATTACTCAATGGGGAACCTTGCCAGCGCAGCGCTCAGTAACCGGAAGCCTCAATAATATAGCAAATAAAGTAAAGGCAGCCGGAATCACGCATCCGGCAATTATTATTATTGGCAATGTAGTTAATTTACGTAAACAGCTTAACTGGTTTGAAAAAAAACCTTTATTTGGTAAAAAGATATTGATTACCCGGCCGCTTATTTTAGCTAAAGAACTAAGTCAGGAATTAGAGGCAAATGGAGCGCAAACTATCACCTATCCTTTGATTGAGGTGGTTAAGGAAAAAAGATTAAAAGATGCGCAGGTAATTGAAAAATTTAAACAAGCAGATTGGGTCTTATTTACCAGCAGAAATGCTGTACAAATATGTTTTGATATTCTGGATAAACAGGGACAAGACATTAGAATTTTTAAAGATACAAAATTTGCTGTGCTGGGATCGCAAACGCAGAATATGCTCAAGGCAAGGGGAATTATTGCTGATCTTGTGCCTAAACAATTTTACATGGAAAGTCTGATCAAAGAATTTAAAAAAATAAAGATAGTAGGTCAGAGAATTTTTATTCCACATTCTAAGCAAGGTAGGCCGATATTAACCGAGCAATTGGCCAAGCAGGGAGCGATTATTGATGAACTTTTTGTTTATCATATTGAGGCTCCTAAAGCTGCTAATAAACAGAGATTTGTAAAATTGCTCAAACAGGAAAATTTTGATATTATTACATTAACGAGTTCAAGCTGTGTGCATCAGTTTATGCGGTTTATTGATAAAGACAGACAATTAATTGAAAAACAAGTATTTGCCGTGATTGGTCCGATTACAAGAAAAACACTGGAAAGCTATGGATTAAAAGCCCCGATCGAAGCAAAGGTATATACTGCTTCGGGGTTGGTGCGGGTAATGCAACAACGAAAAGGCGGGAATAAATGATTAATTTTACAAAATTGCTGGGCGGGACGCCGAGCATTTCTCAGGCATTAAAGGATGTGAGTAAAAAGGGCCAATCAAAGTTGTTTAAAGCCTGCAACGCGTCTAGTCCGCTGGTTGTGTTTAATATAACCAGGCGCTGTAATCTGGATTGTCTGCATTGCTACTTAGAGTCAAAAAATAAAAAATATACAGGAGAGTTATCGCTTGAGCAAATCAAGAGTACAATAGACTCATTGGAAAATATTAATATTCCGATACTGCTTTTATCCGGCGGGGAGCCTTTGGTCCATAAAAACATTTTTGAAATAATTGAATACGCGAAAAATAAAGGAATTAGGGTGGGACTTTCTACCAACGGGACTTTGATCACAAAAGCTGTTGCTAAAAAACTTAAACAGACAAAAATTGATTATGTGGGCGTGAGTATTGACGGAGCGAGAAAATTGCATGATAAATTTCGTAATTTAAACGGTGCTTATAATCTGGCCATTAAAGGTATTCGCAATTCGCAGCAGGCTGGGCTTAAAACCGGGGTTAGATTTACAATCAGCAAAGTCAATGCTCCGGATCTGCCCGCGGTTTTAGATATGTGCGTAAAAGAAAAAATCAGACGTTTTTGTATGTACCATTTGGTTTATACCGGAAGAGGTGAAGACCTGGTTAGCCTGGATATGGATAATATCCAGAGAAGGCAAGTAATTGATTTTTTAATTCAACGCGTTTTAGAATATAAGAAAAAGAAAGTTGATCTGGAAATCTTAAGCGTCGATAATCATGCCGATGGGATTCATATCTATAATTACCTTAAAAAAGATAATCCTAAAGCAGCTAAAGAAGTATTGAAGCTGCTTAAGTTTCATGGCGGTTGTTCCGCGGGCAGTAAAATTGTCGATATTTCGCCCACAGGAGATGTGTTTGCCTGCCAGTTTTGGCAGCATGAAACTCTGGGTAATGTCAAAATAACAGAATTTAATAAAATCTGGCTAAACCAGAAAAATAAGCAATTGTGTAAATTGCGCTGCAAAGCGGATTATTTAAAAGGTAAGTGCGGCAGGTGTAAGTATAAAGCTTATTGCGGCGGATGTCGGATCCGGGCTGAGGTTGTCTATAGTGACCCCTGGCAGGAAGACCCATGCTGTTATTTGACTGAAGAAGAGATAAAAAATAAAAAGCTAAAAAAACTTAATAAACTGATACAATAAGAGTTGGGGTTTTAAAACTCATTGGTTTATAAATGGAGGGATTAATATGCGTCAAGTTGCTGTTTTTGGATTGGGCAGCTTTGGATCAACTGTGGCAAAAACTTTGACTGATCAGGGTGTAGAAGTTATTGCGGTTGATTCAGATAAAGAGAAGGTTGAGAATATTAAAGATTATGTGGCGATAGCTGTGGCGCTTAATGCCACAGATGAAAAAGCGCTGCGTTCAATCGGCATAGAGCAGGTGGATGCGGCGATTGTTTGCATCGGTGAGAATGTGGAAGCGAATCTCTTGACTACAGTTTTACTTAAAAAACTAGGAATAAAGAATATATATGGCAGATCGGTTAATCCTTTGCAGGAAGAAATTTTAAAAACTTTAGACATTGCCCGGATTCTTAATCTGGAAAAAGAGATGGGTGAATCTGTGGGGAAAAGTTTGACCAGTCCGAATATTCAGGTTTGCATGAAACTTTCCAGCGGACATACAATGGCGGAAATAAAAATTTCTAAAGATTTCTGCGGTCGATCCCTTAAAGAACTTAATCTGCGAAAACGTTATGACGTAAACGTGGTCGCGATTAAAAAACAGAT
>JAHITE010000003.1 GCA_018817585.1 Candidatus Omnitrophota bacterium | reverse complement strand
GTGACTCGGTGCAGTTTTTTTGCTATCATAATAATGCCTCCATGGTTTTCACCCTTTGGGTGAAGGTTAATGTTTGTTTGCACAAATCATTATACCATCGGAGGCACTTCTTTTTTACTTCTTTTTTAGTTTTCTATTCAGGAGTTGGGGGGGTTAAATTCTTGACAGGTTACTACTACAAGCCTACAATGTTATTAACGTTATAAAACTACATACGAAAGTGTCTGCTGGGCCGCAGCCATTTCGGACTAAATTCGCACAGGTTGACTTTACGTCATAAAGAACATTCCGTAAGTCAAGTGCTCATTGGTTGAATAGGTAAATAATAATGATTCCGAAAATGTCTGCTGGGCCGCAGCCATTTCGGACTAAATTCGCACAGGTTGACTTTACGTCATAAAGAACATTCCGTAAGTCAAGTGCTCATTTAAAGGAGATACAATGCAAACTGATCTTGAAATCGCTCAATCTATACGCCTAATCCCAATTAATGAAATTGCCGCTAAAATCGGTATCAAAAGTAATGAATTACATCCCTATGGGAATTATAAAGCAAAAATCTGCCTGAGCATTCTGGATAGATTGCAAGCTGTTTCTAATGGCAAATACATTGATGTAACAGCAATTACTCCTACTCCTCTGGGCGAAGGAAAAACCCTGACTACAATTGGGCTTTCCCTTGGCTTAAATAAAATCAACAAAAAAGCTATCTCCTGCATCAGAGAACCCTCTCTTGGCCCGGTTTTTGGAATTAAAGGCGGTGCTGCTGGCGGCGGATATTCACAAGTCCTGCCCATGGAGGACATTAATCTGCATTTAACCGGAGATGTCCCGGCAATAGAAATTGCCCATAATCTTTGTGCCGCATTTCTAGATAATCATATATACAAGGGAAACAATCTAAGCATTGATCCGCACAGCATTACTTTCCCCCGGGTTATCAATGTTAATGACCGATTTCTTCGAGAAATCATCATTGGTTTAGGCGGCAAAGAAAATGGTTTTCTCCGCCAAAGCGGTTTTGAAATTACTGAAGCCAGCGAAGTCATGGCCATACTCGCTCTAACCAGCAATCTGAAAGATTTACGATCACGCATAGGCAAGATTATGCTGGCAACTACCTATAACAATAAACCAATAACCCCTGAAGATATCAAAGCCGCCGGAGCTATGACTGTATTATTAAAAAATGCGATCATGCCCAATATCGTCCAAACTACTGAAGGAACTGCCTGTTTTATTCACAGCGGGCCTTTTGGCAATATTGCCCATGGCAATAGTTCTATTCTTGCTGACCAGATTGCTTTAAAACTCGCTGATTATGTGGTTACGGAAAGCGGCTTTGGCGCTGACCTTGGCGCGGAAAAGTTCATGAACATAAAATGCCGCTACAGCAATTTAAAACCAGATTGCGTGGTTATGGTCTGCTCTACCCGGGCATTAAAAATGCACAGCGGAGATTTTGAAGTTATTGCTGGAAGGCCTCTTGATAGCCAGCTTTTAGCTGAAAACCTTGCGGCAATTGATAAAGGCTCATGCAACCTTAAAAAGCAGATAGAAAATATCAGACAATTCGGGGTTCCGGTTATAGTTGCGATCAACCGCTTTGAAACAGACACTGATAAAGAAATAGAACTGATTAAAAATAAAGCCAAGGAATTCGGAGCTTTAGATGCAGTTGTAAGCTTAGCTTATTTAAAAGGCGGCGAAGGCGCAATTGAACTTGCGCAGGCTGTTATAAATGCCTGCGAACAGCCGAATGATTTTAAATTCCTCTATTCGCTTGAGGCATCTATCAAAGATAAAATAAATACAATCGCCACAAAGATGTACGGAGCCTCTGGCGTGACTTATCATCCGCTTGCTGATAAGAAAATCAAACAATTCACTGCCCTTGGCTTTGATAAGCTTCCGATCTGTATGGCCAAAACAAACCTCTCATTATCACATGACCCAAAACTTAAGGGTGTACCAACAGATTTCGAACTGCCAATCAGAGATATCCGCGTATCAGCTGGCGCGGGATTTATTTACCCCTTATGCGGAAAAATGCGTACCATGCCAGGACTACCGTCAAATCCTTGCGGAATGAATGTTGATATTGATGAGAATGGCAATACCGTCGGCTTATTCTAAGCCGATTAGCGAATAGGGGTTAGGGAATCATTGGTACAAATCACATGATCATAAAATGATGATAATGATTTATTATTAATATGTTTATCCGTAGGGACGGCTGGTTGCCCGGAATATTACATTGAATTACAATTATGCCATGAATGTGGTTTGGCATAATCACGTATTGATTTAATTTCATGTCGGATGTTTTCTCTATTTATTGTGCATATTGTTACGAAATAATACCCATCTAATGAATAATCATAATGTTTTAATCTATTTTGTTTTCTGGTTATTAATTTTTGCATTTATTTATATTATCTTCTATAACGAAGCTGTAGGAAAAGCCCCTACATATTGAAAATTACCAGAATTGCCTCATCAAAATAGTGACTCAACGTAAGATCGTTGCTTACAAGTCAAATGTGCGTGCCATTTTTTCTAGAATTTTTTGTACAGACCTTTTTCTACAGCTTCAACATTTGAGCTCACCCGTGCACCGAAGGTGCATCGGGTGTAGCGATTTGATGTTAAAAGCCTTTATATTAATGCGATGATAAATTTGTTTCATATATGTGTTCTGAAACCAAAACATATTGCTATAATTCCTGCAATTATTCCAAACCATCCCAAAATAAGAGCAAGTTTTTCTTGTAGAAAAAGAATCGTTTCTGAATTAATTTTGGGTTTACTCTGATCACCTAGTTTAAAAAGTTTTTTGTAAAACATAGACCATTTGTTATTCTTATGTCTGCTAAAATAAAGTTTTAGAGAAGCTAAACCAATAATTATACACCAAGAACCAAAAAATAATCGCAAGTAGATATTTGCAACAATATTGTTATTTTCCATTATTATTTCCTTCTAACACAAAAATCAGCAGTTTTGCCGCAGGTAAAATCCGCTCGATTGTTTTGTTATATATTTAATTCTTTTCCATTCGTCAGTAATTCTTTAAATGAATTTATAAAAATACTTACAAACTCTCCATCTATATTAAAATAGCTCTCCAAAATAACACGGCCTGGCAAGTTAAACTTTTCTGAGTTACATTTTAATTTTATTCCGCCAGTATTGTTAGGCAGTATGGTTAATTTAAATCTTGAACCACCATCAATAATGACTTCATTTTTTCTGGTTTTTTCAAAGTTATCTAATTGGCAAGATATTTCATCAAGATTACCGAAATAAATATCATCGTGTTCTATCAAACACCCCTCATAATTTACTTGAATACTAAAATGAGGTATATCAGTAATATCTTTATAAAATCCTCTTGTTATTATAATTTTATTTTTCATATAACGCTGGCATCAGCTACCGTGTAGAACTCCATTGAGCGCGCTATCCGGCCTGTCCTCGTTAGAAGATTAGCTTAATAAAATTGTTATAGATTAATTAGGTTATCAATATTATTTTCCCAGTTTTCGGGATTGGTTTCAATATAATTTCTTATGGCGTTCAAAAAACGTTCATTTCTAATAACATGGGTATAAAATGACTTTTGCCATATTTTCATTTTGATTTAAATGAACAAATAATGTCAGATAACATAGGAGAGGGACTTTTCTCCTCCCGTTTATTGTAATCAACATTATCAATAAATAGAATACCGTACATATGATTTGGCATGATAATGAACTTCCCCATTTCAGTGGACGTTTTTAACAGATAATTTGTATTGCCTTTCGTATTCTAACGGGCTTAAATAACCAAGCGTTGAATGCCGTCTCGTGCGATTATAGCGCGCTTCCCCCCTGGGAAAAATAATTCTTTTGGCTTCTTCACAAGTCGCAAATATTCTTCCCCGGACACATTCAACTTTAAGTGTGTGAAAAAAGCTTTCCGCAACCGCATTGTCCCAACAATCTCCCTTTTGTCTTCCAGATTTTATGAGTTATCAGCCTTTTCCACTTTCAACTTTATGAACTTTATAACTTTACAAACTGTTTTTTTTAACCGCTATCCGCTATAGGCTAAACAATAAATCATAAAGCTGAACGCTATAAGTTAAATAGATCTTTCAATTGTATTAACTTCTTCTCTAAATGTTTGATAAGGCAACCAAATTCGGGATTTTTTTATCGGAAGATGCTGTAAAATCCTTGCCCCTATTTTTTTCGTAGTCATTCTTAACTTCCGACCGGTATCCTCCCAAATCCCAAACACCATATAATAATTAAAGTTGTCTACTTTTTTTTCCAGAGTTCTTAGCCAGACAGGCAAGGGCTTTGGCAGTATACTATCGCTAATAAGATCCTCAATCAAATATTCAGCAACAAGTTCCGGCGGAATTTCGGTGCCAGGAATGGTGGGCTCAATACCATAGAACTTAACCCCATAAATTTCCTCTTTATAAATAATAGCTAAAGTAAGATTATTTTTAAATTCTTCTTTTTCTATAATAATTCCAGGCGACAAATATCTAGTCGGAACCTGGGCAAAAGCATTCCCTGCAAGGATAAGCAAAAGAATATATACGAAAAGTACTCCAATTTTAAGATGGTTTTTCTCCATAATCGTCACTCCAGGTATATAAATAAGCAATAAAGTATAATCATACTTATTTTTTTCACTGAAAACTATGCTTCCTTATATATATTGTTCAATCTCTTTTTCTGCGCTATCTAATTCACGGCTAAAAGGAGAAAAAGATAAGCCCTGGTGCTGGAAGATAAGGTCAAGCGCATTGATTATTTTTTTATTCTGCTGATTAAACATTCCGCTCACAATCTGAGGATCAATTCCCGCAGAAATATATCTTTCCGCAAACTCGTTAATCTTGGCAAGTATTTCCATGTTCTCCATAATATAATCATCTCTGCTGATCCGGCCTTCAATCACTCCGGATACACTTCTTAAACGCCGGCTAAGCCCCCCTTGATAAACAACAGAAAATTCACTCATAATTTGAATAATATCCGTTAATTTCCCGCTGTTTTTAAAGATATTCGACTCAATCCGTGCTAATTCTAGATTAATAGCAGATGTATCCGATGTTAAATAATTCAATACCTGAGAGAGAATAATAATATTTTCCATAGCACAAACAAGATCCTTCAGATTATCTTCCCCAGCCTCAGGCGATGATATTTCATGCCACAACTGCTCTCTATTTTTAGCCAAATATGCATCAATCTTAGATTCGCTTAAATCCAGGAATTTTAAAAACAAACTTTTTATCTGTTCTTCCCCTCCATCATCCGCAGCAGCAAAACCATATTCCTGCGCATCAGAATAAATATACATTGAAACAAAAAGTTCACGCATTAGTCTGTCTATATCCGCGCTATTATTTTTAGCAAACCGCTCTATTTTTAATGCTATTTGCTGCGCAGAAGCCCTAACCAAACCATTTTTGTAGAAAACAGGAAAAACCTGCGCATATTCAGGAAACCCCGCAATTGAAGCAGCCTGGCGCATTAACGATTTTTCGTCAAATCCTGCATCTTCGACCAGGTTCCTAAAGCTTGGCGCATGAACATAATACTCCAGGAAAGGAACCCCTGAAATGCTAAAAAAATCATTTCTATTTCTTAAAACATAAAGATTAAATACAGATTCCCATAAATTTTTCCATCTAGTCTTATCATTTATTAATATTATAAAGTGAACATTATTTATTTTATAACGCTCAAAAGCCTCAACAACCTTAAAAACAGCTCCGGTAGAATAACCGTTCTTACTGCCCTTGCCCAGCGTCCTGATATCCTCATCGTTAAATCCGTCCGTACCGACAAAAACCTTACCTAATCTTTCCATTTTGGAAATAGACTCAAAAATTTCCTCGTCAATAACCTTCTCTCCTTTGGAGGAAATTTTAAATAAGCTATTGACCGAGACCTCAAGAGAACTGCATGAAAAGCCGTATTTTTCCAACAGCGCAAAGATACCAAGCGCCCTTTTTTTATTCAAAATAATATCGTCATCAACAAATTCCACACACATCGCAGATTCAAATTCTTCAGTATCAAGCTCTCCGTTTTCTCTCAACTCAAGAATTTTTTTCTTATAAGCGGCAAGGAATTTTTCCACGTTAGACACATTAAGAGGCCGGTATACCGGGCCCATTATCTGTGCACAAAAATTACATTTATACGGACAACCCCGGCTGGTTATCAAACGCAGTCCGTGGCAAACATCATTTTTTTGTAAAAAACTAAAATCAACTTCTATTTCATCTATTACCCGGTTAAAATCATAAAAATAATTTATATGGTCAAGCCTGCTGGAAAAAGAGCTGTTTCCAAACCTAAGATACGCACCAACAACAGCCTCCAATTTCTTAACTGCGTCCAAGGTCAGATTATCACCGGCTTTTAAGCCTCTAACAGCGTAAAGCACTTTTTTAAAGACAGCCTCTCCTTCCCCTGAAATAATAATATTCGCCTGCGGAAAATGTGCAGCAAATATATCAGGAGCTAATGTTACGGAAGGGCCGCCCAGAGCAATAATAACGTCTTTATCAAAAGCGCGTATTTGAGAAATAAGTTTTTTAACCGATTCGAACTCATTCATATGCGGAGTTACAATAGAAATACCTATAACATCCGGCTTTTCTTTTTTTATCTTGTCCAGAATATCCTTATTATCGGATTCAACAGCAGCCCGGCTAAAAGATACATTATCTATTCCGTCTTTTTTTAAGCTCATGAAGATAAAAACATTCCCTAAAAAAGTACCGGAAACAGGATATATATGCTCTCCGTTATCGTTAAAAAAATCCATGAGCATTACCGAAGGAGCAGAAGATTTTCCCATCTGCTGGCCATTTATTTCGAAATCAGGCATATCAGGCAATATTGTTTTTGCTTCTAAAGCATTTCTAATTGCATACTCCAATTCCTCATATCCTGCCTCAAAAACCAAATGGGAAGCAACTCCAGCCTTCAAAAACTTCGAATCTCTGCTGATTTCCACGCTAATAGCATCTTTATCCTCGGTTATATCGATTTGAGCAAAGATATCTCCGTTAAGACTTTCAGCGAATATTTTCTGTAAGCGTAATTTTGCCGCCGCAGCCCGATCTTCCGCACAGGTTTTGTTAGACGACATATCCCTTACTAACCATCTTCCGCAAAAACCTATATTCTCATACATCGGCTTGCGCGCTTTTTCGAACTTAACAGACATGTCCTCATTAAACACAATTCTCCTGCGCTGGGGATAGGCATCATAACGCTTAAGCTGTTCTTTACTAAAAACAGACCGGACCCTTTTCTGCGCAGAGGCATTAGACAAGGATAACAAAGCAGGGTTAGAATCATTCTCAACAGCCTGTTTAAAAAAAGATAGGTCACTAATACTAAGCTGCGGAGACAAACAATCCGATGACAAGACCCCGGTTTTTCTGGACGTAAAATGCCGGGTTTCAAAACCAGAAAAAGACAAAGGTAAGCAAAATAATGAAAAATAAATATTAATTAAAAAAATTAAACACAATTTTTTCATTTCTTAAATAAATCCTTTTTATTTATACATTTACAAAAAGTAATAAATTGTACCATAACATTATATATTGTGCAAACATGAAAAGGGTTTTGGGTGGTATATTGAAAATTGTGTAAATTAAGATTGAAATAAATAAAAAAGGGTGTATCCTTCCTTTAGACAAAAAAACAAAAGGTTTGGCAATGTGCAGATAATGGTTCTTTAGGAGAATTATTTATTGTTTCAACAAATTGATCAATTAATTTATCTATTTCCATTATTTTATCCATCTAACGAAGCTGTAGGAAAAGCCCAGAAATAAAGGGGTTTTCCTGGTTAAAAGTAATATTTTCGGAACTTATTGCTATTGTTAATATTATAGTTTAAATTTTTCCGTTCAACAACCTATTTTTAACTCCTTTATAGCTATTTTTAAGAGAATATCTTGCCTAAGAATGTTTCTGCTTAGGCAAAACCCGGGCCGTAACGGAATATCTTCCCGATATTGTGAATCATGGCAAATAACTTCCATTGGATATCTACTTTTTCTTTACCTCTAAAACTAAATCTTCGCAGGCCTTTATTTTGCCGGATATTCGCGAATACCGGCTCGATAGCCGTAGTAGTTTATCATATGCTTAAAACCGGAAAGGTATTTGATATTGATCGATTTTTAGCGCATTAAAATTGGCCAGGCGGCAATGATCCCGACTCATAACTGGCATAGCAACATAAGCTTGATCAAGAGTTCTGAAAAAATAGCCTGTAAGATGAAAATCTTGAATGAACTCATAAGCTATTTCATATAGCCAATCGATTTGAATGGGTTGCTGCCTGTGCCTTAAAATACTTTTAGTTAATAAATAATAATACGTGTTCTGCTCCTTCCCCGAGCCCGGAACTAACTGTCATCTCTTTTAAAGAGATAGCCCTTGAATATTGAATGGGACGGCATAAGGGCATAAAATATTTTCTGGGACGTTCCGCTTCTGCGGAACTAGAACTGCTGATAAATAATTAGTTAATGATTATTTGCGGATTGGTTGATGAGCCCGTATAGATGTTTAGCGCGGAGCATGTTCTCTGCAGCTCAAGTTGAAATTAAGTCAGAACTTGTTTTTTATTAATTGCTAAAAGGCAAAGAATGCAGAATGAGTAAAATCCCTGCGACAACTGGGGGCCTTATAGATGTTATGTATTTTCTTTTAAATTATATCATAAGATAACATAATATTTTTCTGGGCGATTTCCTTAAGTAAAACTGGGCTTAGGTCAAATTCAACACTATCTGCATTCTCTGGAATCCCAATAATAAACGTTATCGATAAATGATCGACCATTTTTAACTTATGCAATGGTTTTCTTATTTTTCTCAGAAGACTCAAAATAAACTCTATATGATCATTCACGATGTTTGAATTAACGTGCTTATTAGTTTTTAAAAACCATTTACCTGTTTTTGAAAGAGCTTTGATTCTCGGGTTTTTGCTAACACGTTCTCCCTTTATAAACGTCTCTGTAGGTTTAATATTAAGAATATTTGTGACTTTTTCAGGGACAAGATTATCTCCCCAAACTCTAAAACAAATATCAACAATTGGTTTCTTTCTGCGAGCCATATGTATCCTTTTATTCCATTCTTAATATTCTGTTTAAATTATATATTATCCTCACATAACATAAAAATCACTTGCCTTTTTCCGTGCCCATTTCGGCGCGGGAAAAGGCAAGTGGATTGGCTTGTTATCCAGCCTTAATTTTAAAATCGCCTTCTATATAGCGGTGAATTATACCAGATATAAGAGTTTGATAAGGTATCCCCATTTCCATTGCTTTTTTCTGAATACCAATATAGTCATGATCATACAATCTGATAGTTATGCTTTTATTTTTTCTAAAAGTATTGTTTGCAGCTGTTTTTATTGCCTCAACTTCTTGTTTCGAAGGGGTGGATAATTTTATTTTTCCACTTTCTATTGCATCGAGTATGTATTTTTCTTCTTTATTATGTTTCATTTTTAATCCTCCAATTCTTTTCTGTATAGTTTTGTTGCTTTTCTGCTAGGGATGATTGTTTTTAAAAATATATAGCCTTTTTCAATAACATGAGGAATTGCATAAACATAGTTTTCTATGATAACAAAATATATTTTTTGTCCTGGATAGTTAGTTTGGTCGGGATGATCTGCTGTTTTCCAAATATCTCCTTGGGACAAATGGAATATTACTTGTTCAAAAGAGATGTTTCTCTCTTTTTTTAGCAATTCATTTTTATCTGGATCCCACTCATATCTCATAATTTAAGTGTACATCATTTGTATGTACATGTCAAGGCTATGATTTTATTTTTAAGGATAACACTTGAGCTCAGCTACTGGGTTGAGCTCCATTCGATATGCCTCTCCCCAATGTCAAGACCATTTTTTATAGAAATTAAGATATAATAGTAGTAGTGGTTTCTCTTTCTTTTTTTGGTTCTTTTTTTCTTTCTCTTTGTGAATAATGTTAATATGT
>JAHITE010000033.1 GCA_018817585.1 Candidatus Omnitrophota bacterium | reverse complement strand
TAAACCCTTAACAAAAAACCTCTCGCAAAGAAACAATACTACCCTATATTTAAAAAATTCGCAAATTCCGGAAAACCGGAAAAACAACGCCGGCAATCCACGTTTTCCATGTCATAAAACTTGCGCAGCGCACAGAATACCTTCCAGATTAAACCCTTTGGATCCGGTTCTGGGGTCGAGGTCTAAACTATTGACAAATTGCCTTACTCCGTATTCTTTTGCAACAACTTTAGCTATCTTATCTATTGACTGCTGTATAAATTGATAGTAATCAAGCAGTTGTTCTGTTAGGAGAACAGTATACAATTTATCTTTGTGAGTATTATTATTTGGTACCATCTTCTGTCGTTATATTATTCTTTTTATTCAAATCATTTTTTGCAGATTTAGTTGTTTTCATAACAGATATATTACTTGAGGAAGCACTGGTAGATATAATATGACCAAAATATTGTACATTGCCAATACCTTTAACTAGTAACCGTAATTTCTTAATCTGTATTAGATGAGCTTCACTAAATGACTCCAAATCACTTTTTTTTCAAAAAGTCTTTTAATTACTACATGTTCTTTTAACACGAGGGCATTATAACAATCAGGGGTATAAAAATCAAGATACTACTTAAGGCGATAAACTACTTTTTCTTTAATTTTGGTTTTACTTGTTTCTTCTTTGCAGAAGTGTTATTGGGGTGGCGGCCTTTAAACCTGTTATACCCATCTATTGTCCAGATAGCACAATTCTCTTTATAATGGTATAAATCCTCAATTCCCCCATCAATAACCACAATATCATTAATTCCCCACTCTTCCATAGTTGTAATATGGATAGCATCATAACTTGCCAGCCTATACTTGAACATAGTTTCTTGAGCTGCTAAAGAAATTTTTTCATCTAAAGGAATATACGACCATGATTCAAAACTACCTAACATATCATTTAAAGCCTGCTCAGCATTTTTTATTATGGGCGCATATTGTTTAATTAATTCTGGCTTCTTTCTAAGCATATCCATTATTTTAACATCACTGCCAAATTCATCCCTTAAGCATGATGATAAAATAGCGCATCGAAATTCTGCAATAAGCAATGTTGAAAAAACTAGTATTACCTTTGCCTCAGCTAATCTTTTTATAAATTGAGCACAGGCAGCATTATGACGTTTATTGCGAATTAAAGCCTCAACAAAAAAACTCGTATCGCAATAAAGAAATTCAGGAAGCACATCTGATTGAAAATTTTTAAAACAGCTAGGCTGATAGCTCATTATCGACAATTAATCAGTCTACTACAGGAAGTGGTGTTTTTGAAAGATAAAGAACCACATACCTCATCTAAAGGCTTTGCATTCTTTATATTGTTTTTATAAACTTTAATCCCTTTTTTCTTGGCTTTTGCCATGAAGGCTTTTTTAGTCATACTTCACCTCGACCTCGTAGTTAAATTATACCACCGAATACAAAATTGTGCTAGGAGCACACACACACTTTTTCTTGATTACCTTTACTATACTAAAACTATAACAGATGTCAATAAATTTGTGTTGTATACACTACAAGATATTTATTTGCAAGCTTATTTAAGAGATTTTTTAATGCTCATATAGGTAACAACCAATTCAATCGAAACATACTTACAGTATAGTCACTATAGTATATAATCAGCCATCAGCGAACTTAAACCCACCCATACTACTGAATCCGGCTAAATTCAAGACTTTTAGTCTATTAGCTATAAGCTATTGTCCTTTTGATATTGGTGACTAAATAATGACTTTAATTCATCAAAATACATGGTAATTGATATAAATTGGTAGTAATTGAGCAGTGACTCAGTTTGGAGTGCATCAGATGAGCTTTTCTTGCTTTATCGTCGCAAAAAAAAGAGGCTATCGTTAAAATAGCCTCTTTAAAATGGTGGAGCAGATGAGATTCGAACTCACGACCCCCACGTTGCGAACGTGGTGCTCTCCCAGCTGAGCCACTGCCCCGTATAAGCTTTTAATTATTATACGTAAAATAATTGAATGTTTCAATAGTATTAATTTTAAAGGCGCGGTTATTTTAATTATATGTTCACTAATAATATCAGCGATTAGTTTATAGCCTTTTGCCGTACAATGCCCATCAAGTGATTCATATTCATTTCTGTTTTGCTCATTAACAATCGCGGCGAATTGCGGTCTTAGATCGATAAAATCAGTATTCCTGTTTTTTAAGCCGTCAAACACATATTCTCTTAAAAAGTTGGGATAGCTTAAAAGTAAAACTTTTATATTCTTTTGTTTGCATAAGCCGCTAAACCTCATTAACTGGTTTTTATAAATAGGCTCTATGGCTGCTCTGTAAGCATCATTATGAAAAGACCTATCTTTTTTCAGAAATATGATTGATGTTAATAAATCATAATCCTGATCATCTAATTCCAGGTGCTGATTAAAGATATGGTTTAAATTAAACTTATTTGTGCAGGCAAGCGGAAAATCTTTAGGGTTAATTGTAAAATTATTAGTAATTTTCTGCTGTAGAAAATTATCCGCGTTTATAATCCCGGCAGCAGCCGCTTTGGAATCAGGATCAAGCTCTAAAAAACACGCGGGATTTTTCATAATCCTGAACAGCTTTATACATACTGGCAAGACGAATATTAATCTCTTTATCATTAGGATATATTTTATAAAGTTTTTCATAGTAACAGATTGCTTTGGGATAATCATGCCAGGCAATAAATAATTTCAAATCCCTGCTGATTTTGGGTTTTATTCAGGATTATCTGCAGCTGTTCAGGATAGCTAAAAGGGGTTTTGATTGGCAACTGTTAACTGCTGTAAAAAAAGCAGAAACTTGCAGAACCAGCTCAGCAGCAATAAGCGCGAATAATATTCCGATAAATATTAAAAATAATTTTAAACCTAGCTTTGTGTTTGAGTTTTTCATATTTAACTATCTGCTTTAGTTGATATTTTTAGCTTTTTTTATACTGTTTTGAATAGAGTTAGTTTAAAAGCCGGAAGAAAATAAGTCAAAAAAAAAAGGAGTCAATCGCGTGACTCCTCTTAATTATTGTTTAAATATTTTTATTCAGATATTAAATGTAAGCTAATCCCCTTTTAATACCTTGCTGGATTCTAAAAGAATTAGCATCATATTTAAGCAGAATACTGCTTACTTCATTCACATCAAGACCATCTTTAATCATATTTTCAGCTAATAGCACAGTGTACTCAGCCGGACTTTGTTTAATATCAAAATTCTTAGCAATATTAGTTGGGCTCATATCTTTATCCCTTAATCCCTGATATATTGCCTGAAAATTATCCTCATCCTGAATAAACGCTTCAATAGTTTCAAGACTGAAATTCTTTTCCAAAAGAGCATTTTTTATCCAGGTTACTGAATATCCGGAATTAATAAGTAAAACAAAGGACTGAGGCTGAACATTAGCTTTGCCTTTAAAGTATTCACCGATAATTGAATCAGCAGCAATGCTGGTTGAATCTACATTAACTTTAGAACTCATTAATTTTAAAATAATCTGCTCAGAGCTGACGCCTATTTGCTTGTAGTATTGAGAAGCGCAGGTAAATACTTGTTTATGGTCATAATATTTTAATAATGTAATTGACGCGGCCGTATCATTTACCAAAAGATTGCTATTAAAAACAACCTTCGTGTTTTCTAAAGCAAGAAATATAGCATCTATTGGCTGGGCTAGGGTTTTAAATAGTTTACTGACATAAGACATCTGATAACCTTGTGCGGCAAAATCCTGACTAATTTCCGTTAATGTCTGTCCGCTATTAATCATAAAATTAATTGTCTGAGCTTCCGCCGTATTTTCCAGACTGTAATCCTTAGCGTCTTCTAATCCCTGGGTGATTAGCGTCCAATCAGTTGAGAACAATCCGCCAACCATGGTGTAAAAAGCACTGCGCACATCCCAAATACTAAAATCATTGCGCCTTAACTGTTCAGAAATAGGTCTGATCAGCTCTGATTTATTAGACTGCGTAATCAGCAGTTTTATAATACTCGCGGGACTCAGACCTGATTTGGTTAATTCTTTAACAATGTGATTAAGATTATCTTTTAATGTTGCGTCTACCTGTTCTTGGGTAACTCCGCCCTCATCCAGCATCTTGCTGATCTGAGTAATATCAAATCCTTGGTTAAATAAGCTGATAAATGATTCCTGATTATTCTGGGCGGTTAATTTAGCTTTATTAAACTTAATTACCAGAGACAGTTTGCTGGCATTGCGCAGCTGCTCTGGATTCTCAGAATTAACCGGACCAATCAAAAGACTTATTATCGCTGATTCATCGCGAATGCCTTGCTCGTTAAGTTTTTTTACAGCAAGCGAATAAAGCGTAAATGAGTTATAACCAGCGCTAAGCATTTTTCCAGTTACTTCCCTACTGGCTACTTCATTTTCCTGAGGAGTATATACAGCCATCAGCGCTGTATATGTTTCCTCAGTTTCACATCCCGCCTGTTTTAAAACAACCGTAGTAGTATCTAAAGTAATGCCATGATTTAAAAATCCCGTGACAACTGATTCCAAAGAATTGCCTTTTTCTAAAAGAACATCTGTCAAGACACAAGCATATCCCTGCTGAATACCATTAATACCCAGATCAGGATCAATAGCACCAACTATTGTCGCGATAATAGTATTAACATCATTTCCAACGTTCTGAGCCTGTAGATGACTGACTAAAGCTGTGATAACTTCCTTATTCTTATAAGTCTGGGTTATTAAAGTTTGGGCTAATTCAACCGGCTCTTGGCCGCCATTAAAACTTAACAGGGCATTAAAAGTATTTTCAATACTGATTTCTGCTAATGACATTAGCGGAAGAATCCGCGTAAGAGTTAGTCCAGCTGCTCCTAAATCAGCGCAAATGCTTTCTAATGATGTTCCGCCGGAACTAAATCTTTTAATCAAAGAAACCGCGCAGTTTAACCTAGCATCACTCATCCCTAAAGCTGAATTATTTCCCAGAAACATACTGATAATTTGCGTATTATCATTGCCCCGATTGATTAAATTATCAACCACAGCATTAACTACCAATTGATTATCATAGTCACTGCTTATTAAAGCAAAAGCAATATCCATGATCTCATGGCCTGGAGTAATGTTGGTTAAAATACTATAAGCATCATTAAACGCAGTGTTTCGAGTCTTTAGAATGCCAGCGATATTGGTTAAATCAACACCTTCGTTAAATAAACTCTGGCAAATCGAGCTGACGCTATTGCCTTTATCCGTAAAAATATCCATAAGTTTTTCGGATAGTTTTATCTTGAGATTTAGGGGATTACCAGCTACAATAAGATTGATAATTTCAGGCATCGCCGCATTCTGCTGCTCATAAGCCGCGACAGCAATATTTAGAACAGCACCCATACTGTATCCGGCATTAATCATCGCAATAGCTGATGTATTCAGACTATCCGAACCATAATTAGTGGTTAATAGACTATAGACATCAGCAGCATTGCCAATCTTTCTATAAAGAACTTTGGCTGTATCCCCGACAACAAATCCTGTAGCCCGCATTGCTGTACAAATATTCTCAGTAGAAATATTATTTTCCGATAAAGCATAAACAAGAGTATAAAGATTAGCTAATTGAGAATCAGGCAGTACTTCGGCTGGTATATAATTGATAAAATAACTTATGATTTGTTCAACACTGTAGTTCTGGCTCTGAAGTTCAGGCACAATTGCTAAATATAAGATCGCCAGTGAATAGCCTGTTTTATTCAAAGCATTAATAACTTCTAGTTGATGCTGTCCATTGCCTGCGTTTAATAAAGCATTATACGCGGGCATAAGCTCAATATTAGCTTTTTTAATTATTGCCGATATATCGCTTAATTTCAAATTAGAAGTAACAAAGCCAGTGCAAATATCAACTAGCTCCGCGCCCTCAGCTGATAAAACCTGAAACAGAGACTGCGCACTGCTTTGCTGAAATCCAGATAAATTTTCTCCGCTGTAACCATTACCGATCAGGCTATTTATAATCGCGGCTGTGGAATAATTCAGAGATTTTAATTGCCCTACAGCTATCTGAAAAACACTATTGCGGTTATAACCGCCGTTAATAAGCGCTTCACAAACATTACCGATATCCTGTGTGCCATCTAAGGCAAGCAAATCAGCAAAAACAGTTTCCAAATCAACAGTTGTTCTCTTGATTACTTTGGCAATAGAAGTCAAAGAGAAATTAACTGAAATTAATCCTTGGTAAATATCCTGTATTTGACTGCCTTGAGAAATTAGATATTTAATTAAAACGCTGGCATTGGTAAGGCTTACGCTGGAAACAGCTTTTTCTGGATCAACAGGAGTAATTAAACTATTAATAATCGCGGCAGTGTCCTGTCCTTGTGCCTGAAGAATAGTTACAGCATTGGAGAATATATCCTCTGCCTTATACCCGGCAGATCTTAAATCAGCGCATACTACATCAAGCCCTTTAGTGTGCAGACTAAGTATAACAGGAAAAGCCTGCGCAATATCAATCTCTGCGCGTTTAAATATTTTAGCAGTGTCGATTAAATCAAAGCCCTGATTAATCAGGTCAGCCCCAATTTCCGGCAGAGTAGCTCCCTGCGCGACTAAAAGCTTAGTTACACAAATTGCGATATTCAGTTGGTTGCTGGTCGGCAATTTATCTTCCGGGACTGTATTAATCAGCATTAACATGATATCAGCATTGCTGTATTGAGCAGCTTTAAGATCAGATACTGCTAGATCAATAACAGTGCTTACGTTAAAACCAGCATAAGTCATTGCAATGGCTACGCCCGCGTAATCGCCATCAGTAGCCGAGGTAAAAGCACTGTAAGAATTTTGGGCATCAAGTGAATTGGCTTTAAACACCCTAGCTGTGTTTACCAAGCTAAAACCATTTGCAGTAAAAGCAGCTGTTATATCGGCTAAAGAATCATTGTCATTAGTTAGCACATCCAATAATAATAAAGAATTATTTTTTTGGTTTTTTGTCAGAGCAGCGTCAGGATTATCAATCGGCCCTATAAGCAATTGCACAATCTGGTTTAAACCAACTACCTGGGATTTAAGTTCTGCTGTACTCAGAGAAAATACAGTATGAACATCAAATCCATTACTAATCAATGCCTGGGCGATTTCCGCGACTCCCTGTCCGCCCTGAGCGCCAAGCAAAGCAGTAAAAACATTCTCAATATCAATACCCATGCCGTTTAAAACAGCGGCAGTATTTTCCAGATTAAACCCAGCAGAAAGAAACGCGCTGATTATTTCAGTATTGCTTATTTGCTCTGAGTTTAGCACGCCTCCTAAAACAATGGAATTATTCAGCTGTTCACTGGTCGGGCCTTCAGGAGAAATTGGTCCCATTGCGATTGCCGCAATCTGTTCAGTAGTATTAGAGCCAATAAGTTTACCCACAATACATTCAAATACTTCGTTTTTAGAGTAATCAGAAGAAACTAAAGCACCTGCCACATCACTCTCCTGAGCACCCTGAACATTTAGTAATAAATCATAAGTTAAGCCAATGTCAATGCCGGCCAGGCTGTAAATTTGAGCAATTTGATCAATACTAAATCCATTTTCCGATAAAGCCGTAGTGATTTCATTTAAACTGAATCCGGAATCAATCATAGATACAACTAGATCACTTTTAACTGCATCGCTTTCTGAAGAAATTTTTTCAATAAAAATCTCCGTCATCAGACCTTTTAAGATAGTGGGATCTACTGATGTTCCCAGTATTGATTCAATAATCTGATTATCAGTCAGTTCCGGGTTTGTCAGTTTAACCTGGTTTATCGCGATTTTAAAAACATCGCTGGATTTAAACTTAGCCTCCAGCAAAGCTCCGATAATTTCCGGAAGTCCTTCCTGTCCTAAATCATTAATCATTCCTTTAAAAGTATCTTCCAGGGAAAAATTCGCGTTTTTAAGAATTGTCGCGACAGCAGATAAAGTATATCCATTTCCCAGATATACCGCGGTTATTTCCTGTGCGCCCTCAACATTAAGCATCTCAGCATTAGCATAGGTATCAGTTATTTGCTCAGAAGAAAGCATTGATTCCAAATATACTGTGTCCTGATCAGTAGCAATAACCAGAGTTTCCTCATCCTGATTAATAAATGATTCGCTGGTTTGATCAGTGGTAAGTTCCAGCTCAGGCAATTGCTGAGCAATAAGGTTATTTACTGTAAACACCGCGGCAATACAATATAAAACTAGAAAAAATTTAATTAATTTGCATAATTTTGTCATAATCCTAGCCTCACTTAATACACATATGTTATGAATTAATATAAATCGTATAATAATAAATAATTTAAAATAATAATATTAATGCTTTTAAAGTCAATCTGGGCATAAATTATTAGCGCATTATCTGTCACGCATTATAATCAGCATAATACATCAGAATGCCCCTGCCTTTCGACAGATTTGCCTTTTCGGATTTTTATTAGATTTTTTTTAAGCCTGCAATTTGATTGAAATAATTAATCGCAACTCAAAATGCATTTTTAAAAATTTTGAGGATTAAGGAGGCTGGTTCTAGTTTAAACAATAGCTTTATTTAAGAATAATAATAAGAATAATAAATAATAATAAAAAATACCTGCCTAGCCCTCAATTATATCTAATTCTTTTATAACCCTTTATTAAACTATACCATAATACCATGATATTCGCAACAATGCTTGCCATGGGCGGGCGGGTAATATTCCAAACTATTTTCAGTTGAAGCAGAATTAGTACATGAGCATAAAATTAATTATTCTTTTA
>JAHITE010000032.1 GCA_018817585.1 Candidatus Omnitrophota bacterium | reverse complement strand
TTAAACGCGGTATCTATAATTATTTTTTGATAAATCCGGACTAAAAACCGTCTTGGGATTGTTCTTTGTTTACTTAATTTTTGAAAAATATGCTGAATTCTCAAAAAATCGGTATTTGCTGATTCTATCTAGGAATTGGGGGACAATCCCCTGCATTGACAGGTGTTAAATCATGTGGTACACTTTAATGTTTTTACTATTATGAATATGTGTGTTTTGTTTTGCAGTGCAAAATGGAGGGATTAAATGAATGTTAGGGGGCAGGTAGTGGAGGAGTCAAAAGGGCTAATGTTTAGGGTAGCGGCTGTGTTTTGTTTTATTGTTTTATCGGTTTCCGTTTTATCTGCTCAGGAAGAAACAGCTAAAGCTGAGCCAAAAGATATCTTTGATTTAATTATTCCCAGCTCTTGGGGAAATATAAAAGAAATATATAAAGGAAGTTCAAACCAAGTTATTGTGCACATCCAGGACGCGCATGCTAATTATGAGGCTCAGACTAATATTGCCAATATCATTGATTTATTGGTGGAAGATTATGGTTTGAAAATTGGCGGTATTGAAGGTTCTGTTGGTAAATTGCAGACAGAAATGTTTTCTACTTTTCCGGAAGATGAAATCAGAACCCAGGTAGCGGATCTGTTTGTCCGGGAAGGCAAATTAAGTGGTCCTGAAGCATTAGCGATTAGTAAGGGGTTTGAATATCCATTGGCTTTATACGGAATAGAAGATAAACAATTATACGATAATAATTTTAAGGCATTTCAGGATTCTTTGCCTTTTAAATTAGAAGCTAAAAGTTATTTTAATCATCTAAGCTCATGTTTAGCTACGCTTAAAACCTATCTTTATAACCCCAAATTAGCGAATATAGACAAACAGCAATTAGCTTTTGATCTTAGAGTGCTGTCTTTGAATGACTATTGTCTTTTTTTAAATAATGAGTTGGCAGTCTCTAACCAGGATTTAGACAAGTATCCTAATTTCTCCAGTTTGTTAAAAGCAATTAAAATTGAAGGAACGCTTGATTTTACAAAAGCAGAAGAAGAACGAACCAAATTATTGACAGAGTTGACGAATTTATTATCAGAAGAAGATATTAGAAGTCTTTTAGATAAGGGTTTGGCTTATAAAAATGAGCAGATGAGCGCGGCGAGATATCTTAGCTTTGTTAAAGAAATGGCTTTAAAAAGCGAAATTAATTTTACCCAATATGCGAATTTAGATAAATATATTGCCTATGCCGCAAGCTATGATCAGATAAAAAGCTTTGAATTGTTTAATGAAATAGAAGAAGTTGATGCGGCTATCCGCGTTAAAAATTATACAAATCCAGAGCAAAAACAGCTTGATTTATTGGTTAGAGGTTTGAAAGTAATGGAGCGTTTGGTTGATATTAAAATGGTTAATAAGGATCTGGAATTTTACTCAAAATATCAAAATGAAATAAAAGTCGATAAATACCTGACTTTTATTTCCAATCAATCAGCTAATTTAGGGATTAATATAGATTCACCAGTAGATATTGCATATTTAGATGTGTATATTCCTGCCTGGGTAGATTTTTATAAAGTCGCGGGATTTCGCGATGATGCGATGATAAATAATACAGTATCTATTATTAATGAAGCTAAAGAAAATATCGGGGTTATGGTTACCGGCGGTTTTCATACCGCGGAGTTGACTAAAAAAATGAAGCAAAAGGATATTTCTTATATAGTTATCACTCCCCGAATTACTAAAAATATTGCTGGACCTTATTTTGATCGGTTAACTGGTAAGCAGTCTCCGCTTGATATTTTGATGGATGAATTTAATGCTGTTGTGCCAGCAGCAAGCGCGGTTAATTAAACAGAGAATATATTACAGGATGATATGGCTGGAATGTTTTTAAAATTATGAATTGTAAGTATTTAAAAATAAAGAGGTTAAGAATTATAAAAAAAATTCATCAGACATTGTAAAGTTAAAAAATGTATGGTATACTTGATCAACTTTGATTATTCTATTTTAAAAATATTTAAAACTTTAACGCAATTATTTATGATTAAAAATTTAAAGAAGGAGGAATGAAAATGAAAAAAAAATTAAACAATTTAAAATTTGTTAACAAAAAAGGAGGCTGTATGTTGAAAAAGGTATTATCGGTTTTGTTGGTATGTTGTTTCATGTTTAGTAGTGTATGCTTTGCCATGCCAACTGCTATGGGGATTAAAGCTGCAGTGGATAATATGGCATTACAATCTTTTCTCCAAAAAGACACAAATGATGTGGGAGATATAAATGCTTTTACCACTATGCTAAATAATGTGACTCAATCTGCATATAACACAGAAGAAGCAAAAAATATTGTTGATATGTGGGCTAAGAATGATAGTGTTCAAGCTAGAGTCGCAGCCGCGCAAAAAACGGGAATCCCTGGGATAACTGTAACTGAAGTAGATGGTAAATTGGTTGTATCTATTGATGTTAAAGAATTTGGATTATCCAGTAAGGCGGAAACTCAGGAAAGTGTAGTTGCTTTAGAAAATGCCGCGAATCAGGCTATTGCTGATGGGAAAACAACGCCAGTTACTGGGATTCAGAAAGCACAGGACAGAGCTAATTTAGAGGCAATGCTTGATGCTGGTACTATTACAGAAACAAGAAAACAAGAAGTTTTGAATGCTTTTGATACTCGGGGATTAAATACAATGGCTCCGATCGTTATTGATGCTAATAATCGTTTGCATGGTCTTTCCAAAGCTAATGCTTCATATATTGATCAAAATCTGACTGGAACAGCCCGCACAGATTTGATTTTGCATGAAACATTAGAATCTCTTAACAATAATGATGATGCAACAGTAATGGCAGAGCAGATGTCGATTCATGGTGTTGATAATACAACCAGAAAAGAACCTGGTAGTGTAATGGAAACAACTAGACAAGCAATGTATGACAGCGCGCAAAAAGTTATTACTACTCAAGAAGAAAAAGCTCCTGCGGATGAGATTGTTATTAATAAGTCCTTTCTTTCTGAAGACAGCAATGATCCTAATGTACAGGGTAAAGCTAAGGCTATGCTGGTTCAAGCAATGAGTGGAAAAGAATCAGAAATTAGCAAGGCAGATCCGAAAACTCTAGTAACCATGGTTCAAGGTTTAATGCAGACAAAAATCAATGAGATTACTGCTTCTTTAAAAACTGCAATGGGAGTATTTATTCCTACAGCAACAAACGCTGTTACAGAGGTACAGCAAGCAGAAGCAATCGTGAAAGCAGCAGAAGGGCTTAAAGATGGCGAAGTTTTAGCAATGGATTATGATATGTTATTTACCACTCAGAACGGCAAAGTTGTGCCGCGTCTTGGAGCAACTGTTCTGCTTGACGCGTTAAATAATAGTAAAGTGAAAGATGGTGCTATTCAGGTTATTAGTGCAGCTAATGTTGTTGGCGCGCAAGAAGCATTATCATATTTATTCCCAGGTATTGACGCTAAAGTAAAGATCAATGCGGGTAATGAAAGTAAATTAGATATAGTTAGATCTAATCCTGCATTATTAAGAGTACTATATTCAAATGAAGCTTCGATTGAAGGCAATATCACTAATGTATCATATATTAAAGCTCCTCAGATGGATAAAGTTAATGGTTTACAGATATTAATCGCAGCGCTTGCTCCAAACCTTAAATCTTTATCAGCTAGTGAACAGGCAATTTTGAGCGATTTAGGTAATGGTAAATTTGAACTGCAGAATGTGGAAATCGATGATGCTGCTTATACCGCAATGCAGGAAGAATATAACACAGTAGTAGACATCTTGATCCAGGCTTAATATTTACTTGGATCTTTGGAATACAATTTAATCAACAATTGGTTGGGCGGGTGGGCGAAGGCAGAAATTCTGGATTCGCTTACCCGTTTCTTTTTGTGAAATTATAAGGTATAATAGTCGAGGGCTATATTAGTTATTAATTGACACAAGATGCAAGTCACAAGGACACAAAGTAGGGGCCGTGCTTGCCTCGGCCCGTAATAATATATTATTAAAATCTGGAAGATGATTGATAAGCGGGCGCAGGCAAGCAGCGCCCCTACGGTTAGCAATA
>JAHITE010000031.1 GCA_018817585.1 Candidatus Omnitrophota bacterium | reverse complement strand
TTGCCCAATGAATCATAGGTATAGTCGGTTTTTTTTGTAGGGTTATTCGGATCATAGGTTTTGATCATGTTTCCGTATTGGTCATATTCATATTTTGTGATATTGCCTTTTGGATCTGTAACTGTATCAATTTCCCCTTGGGCTGTATAGGTATAAGTAGTTATATATGTTGTTGAAACATCAATAACTTTTTCCTCTGTAAGTCTATTGTGATTGGCGTCATAGCTAAAGTTTGTGGTATAGGTATCTGAATCATTACTAGCGGAAACAACTCGCGATATAAGATTATTATTAATATCATAGGTATAATCTGTAGTTAGAGTATCCACATTATTAATTTGTTTTATTACTTTAATAATATTACCTCTATCATCATATTCATACTGCATGCTACCCATTGGCAGAGATTTAGTAATTACCCGATTTTTTTCATCATAAGCAAAGTTAATAGCAATATCATTCTGTTCGCCAGTCAGAGCATCAAGTCCTGTGCCCATGATTTTTACATGCAGAGTGGAAAAACCCTGATTATTAAAATTATAAATATCTGTCTGGGTATTCAGCAATGATCCCAGGTCATCATATATCTGAGTGGTAACTGTTGTTATTTTTTTATAGTCTGTGTAATCTATGTTTGTAATATTATTACCATGTATCTGCTGGATTACTCTGCCACTGTCATCATATATATTGGTATGCGGTGAATAAACAGCTCCACAGCATCCGCCGAAAAACTCTGTCATTTTATGTTCATTATAAACATAATCAAATTGATTCTGAGCTGGGTCTTCAATGTGGATCAAATCTCCATTATCTGAAGAATCATAGACAAACAAAACTTCTCTATTTTCAAAATCAACTACCCGCACTATCCTACCATTAGAATTATAATCAAAGTTTACATATCGCCCTGATGTAATTCCTGCTTTTGCTTCTTCAATTCTCACAAGCCTATAATCATAACCAATAACAATTGGTGTTGTTATGGTTGAAAACGGGGATATGCCGATTATCGGAAGTTTGCCGCTTGGATCATAGGAGAAAATTAAAGAATTGTCATTACTGTCGCTGATCTTTGTGATTACTCCATTAAGATCAAATTCAAATTTCCGGCCGTTCTTGTATTCCAGTGTATAGGTTCCATCAGGATGCCTGGTGATTACTTCATAGCCTTCCTGGTTATTAAGTAAATAATTCCCATCTCCTTGGCTTATATATACGCTCTTGGTAGCATCGCCGCGGCGCATAAGTAAGTTACCATCGGCTGTAGAAAATAGCCGGATATCATAATTTAAAGACCAGCCATAACCTAATGGCCCATTAAATACAGAAAACTCGCTATAATTAGCAGTTATTTTAATCGGGATCGCCCCGGATATTTCCATAAAAGTATGATTATAGTAAAATTTTCCGTCATAAAAATTAATCGGCTCCGCGCCGGAACATTCGCCTTTTGGTTCTGAGGGGTTGTCTTTAGTAGGACACCCTTGAGCTGGATTGCTTTTAGACTCATCACAAGCCGGATTGCCAGGCTCTCCTTTGCCGCCACCTTCACCAGGAGTTCCCGGAGTATCACCGCCAGGGGCGTAATAATCATAGGCAAAAGCATATGGCCCGCAAAGTGTATTTAAAGTAAAGGTAATCAGTAATAGCAGAATGAATATTTTTTTTAATTTCATTTTTTATCCTCGATCATTACTTTTTGAGTTTTTGTTCCCACATGATCATCATAGCTCATTATATTAACAGAAAATAAATGTTCTCCCTGATTTAAATTAGCAGTGTCCCAATAAAAGGTAAGCGGTGATGAGCCTGCTTCTTCCTCAAATAAAAATATCCCATCAACAAAAAACATGGCCTCAAAACGTTTATTAATTATATATGCTTTATCTTTTGGAGAAATCTCCACTCGCACAGGTACTTTGCCCTGAAGAATCGACAGATTGTCCGCATTATTTTTCGCTTCAGGAAAAGACACTGCGAATTCAGGTTCATGACAATCTATCTGATTATGGGGAAAATGAAAATATTTATTTTCTTTATTTACCTTATCAGATTCTCGACTTAGTAATCCGCTTTCTCTGGGAATACTTCTTGAACCATTATTTATAATAATACAATTATCCGGTAAAGTATAAGCTGAAAGATTAAGGTTTAATTGCGGATGTTTTAGCAAAGCAAAATTACCGGATTCATCTTTGCCATCCCAAATAAATTTATGTTCTCCGGCTTCCTGCGCCTGCCAGTCAAAGATTGTTTTTAACAATACGCTTTCTTTCAAACCCGCGCGCAGTCGTATCCGGCAAGCCCTTGGTAAAATATAGCGGATTTCACCAGTATCACTATCAAAAGTAAAATCACGGACATGCATTTCATTTCCCGCGCTTTTATCCGCAGGATCATACGTATAATGTTCCGGTCCATTTTTCGCTAATATGGTATAAATAACAATATCACCTTTGACTTTTTCTCCATTTTCATTTGT
>JAHITE010000030.1 GCA_018817585.1 Candidatus Omnitrophota bacterium | reverse complement strand
TATATTCTTAAGATAATACTGGTTTTTCTGCAAATGTTCTTTAAGATTAACAGCTTTATCTTCATAATGATACATTATAGATCTTATACTAGTTACCTTACCCTCTTGCCTTATCCTCTTATCTAAATCCCAATCTTCAGCAGCATATAACCTTTCGTCAAAACCACCTATTTTTACAATAATTTCTCTTTTTATAAATCTTACAGCATCTAGACAACTAGCATCATAAAATTCTCTTTCAAAGCCTTTGCCTTTTATTATCCAATTATCACCTACCCATCTTAATGGGACATAGAGACCCACAAGATTACTATTACTTTCCATACTATTTACAGCTTCTTCTATCAATTCCTCTGATAAAACCATATCCCCATCAACAAACATCACATATTTTCCTTTAGCAATGTTTATCATCCCAAAATTTCTTTGAGCAGAACGCTCATGTCCATGATTATAAACTTTGTCCGTAAATGTTAAAGCTATCTCTTTAGTTTTATCTTGTGAATTATTATCAACAACAATTATCTCGATTTTATCCTGGGGATAAGTCTGAGTCTTAATCGATTGAAGACAATTAGCGATATTAGCTTCTTCATTCTTGGTTGTTATAATTATGCTAGCTATAGGCATTAACTCATCTCGACTATTTTTTTGATCCCTGTTGAAATCAAAAACTGGCCATGTCTTTTATCAATATAGCAAAGAAATTCCGAAATCTTCCCCCAAAAAGGGCAATAGCCAGTCGTATAAACTTTAATTTCACTAAAACCAACTTTTGCTAATAGATCCTCTAATCCTTTAAAGGCTAATACTCTTACATGACCAACAGTACCACTTAGCCCGGTATCTTGATATTTCTCAAGAAATTCCTTATCTTTGGGTTCATCGGCATGCCAAATCAAAGGATTTCCCAAACTCCAACCATTAATATTAGTTGTTGAAAAAGGTTGCCAACCAAATAGCAATGCTCCAATATTTATTAATGAAGCCAAATTTTCAGTAAGTATTATCAATTGCCCCCCAGGCCTCAAACATCTATAGCCTTCCTCCAGAAAAAGTCTTGTATTATGTAGATGCTCAATACTCTGGCTCGATAAAATAAGATCAAAACTATCATCATCAAAAGGCCATTTGCTTGATAAATCACTTTTAACACACTTTATCCCTTTTTTCTCAGCCTCCCAACGAACCTCATCAACAAATTCTATTCCATATATTTCTTTTGGCTTTGCGACTTCAGCAAATTCCATGGTAAGTTTCCCATCCCCGCATCCAACATCCAGAAATTTTTCTATGTTTTTTTTGCAGATAAGCTTCTTTCCCAGATTATTACACTTGGCAAGGCCATCATTGAAACTTTTTGGAGCAATAATTTTTAACAAACTTTTCATTTTTACATTCATCCTTCTTTGCATTTTTCTATTCATTAGTAGCCAATATTTTTAAATAGTAAAATTAGCTACAAATATAATCGTTAGATACATAGAAATTGATTTCTTTATGCTTTTATTAATTTTTAGTTCTCCTAATTAAGACATTACTTCTTGATCTTATTTTTTTTAAAATCAAATATATGTCCGGCAACTTTCAGAAAAGCCCGGCCAAAATATTTCACATCATCAACTCCCCTGATACTCAAGATTTTTCTTGCGACGAATTCAGGTGAATAGCTTACTGAATAAAGGCTTTGCACAAGCTGCAGCAGTTTTTCCTTGGAAAAATCTGTCTTCATTAAAGGACTCTTCATATCATAATCTTCCCAATTCGTGCTGTATAAAAGGTCCTTATCTTTACATTCTTCAAATAATGGAGTTCCAGGATACGGGACAACTACTGTTGACTGCATGGTATAAGCATAATCTTTTTTCAATAAAAATTTCCCTAATTTCAAGGTATTCTGGGCATCTTCATAAGACTCCCAGGGATAACCGAACATTATAGTGATATGAGGATAAAGACCTGCTAGTCTGGCATCTTTACAGCTGGGAATAATGGTCTCAACTTGAAGATTTTTCTTTATCCTGTCCAATGTTGTCTGATTCGCTGACTCGATCCCAAACAGTAAGAAACGGAATCCAGCTTTTTGCATTAACTTATATTCCTCAAAACTCAATGCTCCAAAACGCATATTACAATCAAGCGTTACTCTTTTATTAAGCCCCCGTTCAATCATCCCCTGACAAAATTCCTTCAGCCATTTACCTACTGGAAAAGTTCCTGAATCATCCATTATTTCTTTAACCTGAAATTTATCCACCAGCAACTCAATCTCATCCAGCACATTCTCCGGATTCCTGCTTCTAAATTCCGGATATAATTGCGGCCAACTGCAATTGCTTACCAATATATTATTTGCTGCGTAACTATGGTCAGCTTCCACCTCTATATTATATACATAACCATCATATAATACCTTGTTTATACTTTTTATAGGTATCATAGCGTAATCACCTAAAATAAAACCGTTTCTGAAGATAATTGAACGTTCAGGCAAATCCAATTCAGGGAAAATATTTTTTATATCATATTGGCAAAGTGAAATTATATGCTGATCTACCGTTCCCTTTTTCCCCGGAGGAGCAACCCTATAACTAGGAATTAAATTCTGCCTAAATAGCAGCATTAAAACCTGTTGAGCTAATACAGGAGATGTTGTGCTATAAATATATTCACTACCCCCTTTACCTTTTTTCCTTATTCTTAGATGTCCATCGCCTCTAAAAAGCCCCCTTATCAATTCTTTTTGTTCGTTTAAATTCAAAAACAGAAAATTATGTGGTATCTTCTTACTATAACAATCTTCACCAAAAAGACTTTTAAATACCACTGCCAATACAGAACTACTTATAGTTATTTGAATAGTTCTGTTTTTTTTATTATTATGCTTTCTTACATCAACCTTTTTAAACAATTTTTCTGCTATTTCTACCACATCATCGATAAATTCCTTTTCTTTCTCAGAAAAAGTCAAAACTAGAGCGTACGAATTAGGCCTGTTTTTTATTTTAGATACATGGCCCTCTGCGAGATAATATCCCACTAAACGCATAAAATCCTTATTTAAAGGGATATCCTTTGGAATCCATTTTTTTCCTGCTTCAAATTTAATGTTACCATTTTTTTCCCAAAAAGGATTTTTTTTACTTTCCAAAGAATCATTCTCGAATAATGTTAAATATCTTTTTACAGTTTCGCGATCTATTTTAAGTAATTTCGCGATATTCCTTTGAGAATAACCCAATTCATAATGCCTTACAATTTCATTAATTATTTTTTCTGTTTTTCTCTTATCAGTTTCTACAAAACAAGGATTGTTCTTTAGTATTTCTTTAATACTAATATTCTCAACCTTTTTCATTTCCCGAACTATTGGAACAGAAATAAAATCTCCTTTTTGTAATAAAGCTGCTTCTAAAAATTCCGGCTCGTATTCTATATAATATTTCTTGTTGCAAACACCACACTTAAGCCGTTTAGATATCCTTGAAGGCACACAGAAATAATCCCAACAGCTTCTTTTGGAACATCTTTTCATCTTTGAACGTTTTAAAGCATACACCTTATGATTAGGAGTTAACTGCAAATTTTGCTTTAAATTATAAATTTCCACATCCAACATTTCTCCAACATAATTATTTTTAAATTTCCTAGTTACTCGTTTAAATTCAGCATTATGCGTTAACACATAAAAGCTTTCACTTTCCCCTTCTTCTACAATTTTTTTAATTTCCATCGGGCCTTGTGACGTAATTATCCCAGTATTAGGGACTAGACAAAAAGTACACTTCCCCCACCAACAATCTCTACCGCTCATAATATAAGTTCCCGGGGTTCTCCGGTAATTTCCGTTTTTATAAGCGTATGATTTCCATTGGGTTAAATTCCGATCAATAAACGGAAGCATATTTAGATCATGTTTTAGCTCGAATTTTCCCGTGCTTTTGATTTGCGCATGATCTCTATACCAAATCCCTGGCTCTAAATGCGCGCTAAGTGTATAATGCGCTCCGGCATCCTGAGCTTCCCGGATAGCATTACAAAGATTAAGCAGCAGAAAATCATAATCTCCACCGGTAAGCACAAAATCAACCTGAGAATTAAGCATTGATTCCTCAGGCATTGCCGTAACATGATCGCCAAATAAAACAGTCAATGGTCGATAGTCAATTGTCGATAGTCTTTTAATGTCGTTTATGATTTTCCAATGCTCTTTTACTACAGGAGTTTTAGTTTCCATTGCAATAAGATCAGGCTTTTCATTCTTTATGAAATCGATAAACTGCTGATACTCCCAATCCATGGCAATACAATCATTCCAAATAACATCAAACCCTTCCCGTTTAAGCAATGAAGCAGCTTGCGCCGGGACCACTGGATAAATATAAGTAGGATCTTTAAAATATTGAAACTGCCTATTCTGCGAAAGCAATGGCGTTCCCTTTTCCTTATTCAGCGGCGGATAAGATATAATAACTTTCATAGTTTGATTACGCTTTCCTCAATTGCTCTAATTAACCTAATTGATCTAATTTCTAAATAATTACCAATGTCAAAATTATTTCAGCTTATTAACTATCGCGTTAAATATCAGATTAAGTTCTCTTGCTTCGTTAGAAAGTATTTTTGCTTCTTTTTCAAGCTCAGGACTTGTCACTAATACAATTCTTAACCAATATTTAGTTTCTCTCGCTTCTTTTTTACAAATCCCAATTTTATGCTTAAAATCCTTCTTAGACTCCGCATCATCCGCTTCGCAATAATTCGCTCCAACAGAAGTTCCTGCAGCTACTAACTGTCTTATTATCGTTACGGTAATATTATCCGTCTTTATTCTCTTTGCAAAACGAACTATTTCCTCACCAAATTTGGCAGTCCGCTCCGCTAAATCATACTTTTTATCTTTATTTTCATTCATTTTAGGTCTACTAGTAATTTACTCAAACATTATTTTATTTTTTCCATTTTAGATCAATGAGAAATTTATTAGTTATTTTTTTATTTATTTTAGGTCAATTAGTTATTAGAAATTTATTCACCAATTATTTTATCTTTATTTTTAGATCAATTAGAAATTAGTAATTTATTCAATCTTACTCTTTTTTTAGGTCAATTAGTAATTAGAAATTTATTTACTCTTTCTTCTCTTCTTTGAGTTTTTTCAGCAAAATACCCTTAGCAAAAAATACTCCATAAGTAATATGCGTTATAAATATAAACAAAACAACCGGAACAATAAGCAAAATCTTCTTAAGCAAAGAATTCGGCCTATCTATAACTATGCTATATAAAGCATTTGCAGTAATTGTAAAAAAATACACTGCTAAACAGCTTAAATATAATAGTTTTATAAAAGGAAAAACGAGCGATAAAACTGCTCCCAAAGCTAGCAAACCAACAAAAATACTGGGAATAAAATAAGCTATTTTCCTTGATGTATCAGGAAATCGCTTGGCAAAATTACCGCGATGAATAGCATAATTTTCTATCTGCTTTATATGGCCATTTAAAGAATCCCGGCGATGATGATATACCAGCACAGCAGGATCATAGATAATTTTCTTATTTAACTTCTTTGTGATTTCTAAACAGAGTTTTGTATCTTCTCCAGGATAAAAGCTACTATCAAATCCTCCCAGTTTTTCAAATACTTCCCGGCGTACAAGAAAATTACAAGACGGATAATCATCTACTTCCATAATCTTTTTACCCGGAATATAACGATATGTATATGGGCCGGAAACCGTTATTGAAGCAAAAGCACAACCACTTGCCATCCCAGCAAAACTGCTTTCCAATGGAGTTACCGACGGCCCGCCAACAGCAGCTATTTCCTGTTGTTTAAAATGTTTCACAGCCTTCTTCAGCCAATTTGGTTCAGGATAAGCATCATCATCCAAAAAAGCAAATATATCCGCCTTTGAATGCTCAAGCGCCAGATCTCTTTTTAAAGCCGGCCCCATATTTCCGGTAGGAATAATCTTAATTTTACCCTCAAAGGGGACAAAGCCGGCATTAATTTCATCCGGAAAAACTAAAATCTCAAAGTTTGAATAATCAAGTTTAAGACATTCCTTAATCGATTTTTCAAGCTTTGCATTGAAATATTTAACCGGAATTATAATCGAAACGGATGGATTATTCATTCATTTATTTATTTATTTTTCTTTTAATTTTACCAGTTAGCCTTTTAGTTCTATTTCGTAAAAAACGCAAGTAAATTCCAATAGTGTCAATAGTCATCTTATATACAGCCCATAGCCCAATCCGATTATATCCCCGCTGAGAATTTATACAAACAGGTGCTTCCGCGATTTTAAAGCCAAATCTATGCGCAGTAACTAAAAGCTCCAGATCAAAAGCAAATTCTCTGCTGATGAATGTTTTAAATACAGTCTTTAAAACATTGGCTTTAAACAGTTTTAGTCCTGTTTGAGTGTCGTTGATCGGTAAACCAAACAGCATCTTTACCAGAAAGAAATATCCAGCGCTCAGAATCCTTCGATCTTTTGGATAGAATAATTTTGAGTTAGGATGACGTTTAGAACCAATCACAATATCGCTGTCCGTTAACTCCATGAGATCAAAAAAGGTATCTATTTGCCCCGGGTGCAAATCCATGTCAGCATCAAGAAATATGATGAAATCTCCCGTAGCATAGCGAAACCCTTTATAAAGGGCTCTACCTTTACCATAATTAGCACGGTTACGCTGAACAATTATTTTGCCATTACTGATATCCTGTGCAAATTTATTGGTTATCTCAAAAGTTTGATCACTTGAACCATCATCCACAACTATTATTTCATAATTAGCTTTAAAATCATCAAAAGTCTTCATCGTTTCTTTAAGACTTTCAACAATCCTATCTGCTTCATTATAGGCAGGCATTATTATTGATATTTTCTTTCCTTCTACATTTTTCATGCCCTTGCCTTTTCATACCTGAATATTAATAAAAATTCAAACTGTTGAACATATAACCAAAATTAGCTTGAAGCAAAGCGCAAACCATAAACAGCCAATCGAGCTATAACAAAAACATTATTCCCGCACTTTTTATAAAACTAGTAGTCTTCATTAAAACTCGCTTCTTAAAATAAATTTTATATCTATTAACTTATTATCATTCTATTAAACTTTTAAATCCAGATCCCATGCCAAATAAAAACCATACTAATGTTGTTTCTTGCACTCCTACAGTAATATTCGAGGCCGAAACAGCAAAAATTAAAACAGATATACTACTAAAAAATAATCCCGATAATAAAATTTCTTCTTCTCCTTTAAGTTTTTTTAGTTTAATATATATTTTTTTTAGAAATCCTCTGATCAGATAAATAAAAGTTATCAACCCAACAATTCCTGACTCCGCGGCAACCTCTAAATAGTTATTATGAACATGCCAATACTTAAACTGCAAATATGGCCAAATAGGCCTCCAATAGGAGTCAAATAGTTTTTCCTGCATACCTAAACCAACACCAAAAAGCGGATAATCAATAAACATTCTAATAGCCATTTTCCATAAACTTACTCTTTCCCCCCAGCGAGCAGGATCCAAGGTAGTCAGTGCCCGAGACCTAACATCTCCAGAAAAACATAAAAAGCCTAAACTTAAAATACTCAGCAAGATTATGTTTTTTTTCTTATCTTTATTTAACGAAACCAATATTATTGAGATTATAACTGCTACCCAGGCAGCACGCGCGGAATTAGCAATAAGACATGGAAAAAGAAATATTAAACTTAATCCCCCTCCTATTTTTAAAATTTTATTTCTAGAAAAAAACAATAAAATATAACTCAAAGGGATCTGGATAACAAAAAATCTAGCAAGGCTTACTGAGTAGCCAAACGAGTTAAACAATCTTTCAGGTCGGAAATAAAATAAATCGTAAAATCCTCCGACACCTAAAATTATCCCCCCCACAACAATAGCACCAATAAGAATTATTACATTATTTCTTTCTTTTACCGCATAGTTGCCTAAGGAAAAAAATATAAAATAAGGAAGGAATCTCTCAAGCAATATCCCCTGACTATAATATGGATCTAGACTAAAAATAGTTGCCAAAACAAGTGCAATAATAAAGAATATTATCTCTTTATTAAGAGGAGAATTTATAAATAATCTCTTATCTACGCCGGTTTTTAGTTTTAAAATGTTTATTAATATGGCCAAAATAATTGCTGCAAAAAAACAAATTTTTACAATTTTCTTGGAATAGGGGGAGAAAACTATAAAAATTGTTAAAGATAATACCAATAAATTGTTTAAGAGTTTAATAATTTTTTGGTTCACCATAATTCTTCCAAAAACACATTTGCCGCACATAAGCCATAAAGTTAACTAAGTTCTGACACTAAGATAATAAAACAAACAAGCAAATAAATTTAAAAAAGCTGTTAACCCCCAAAGAACAAAAACAGTCTGTTTTTCAGTTAGTTTCTGCTTTAAAAGAAAATGATGTATATGTTTATCATCTGCATCAAACGGGTTTCTTTTTTCCATAATCCTACGAAAAAAAGCCATTGACGTATCAAAAATAGGGATACCAAGCCCAACAATGGGAACTAAAAGCATAACAGCTGTATTAGCTTTATGATGAGCAAGCACAGAAATAGTTGCAAGAGTAAAACCTAAAAATAGACTACCGGTATCACCCATGAAAATTTTTGCTGGAAAAAAATTATATTTTAAAAACCCTAAACAAGATCCAGCTAAGGCAATAATCAATAACGCCGCCAGTAAATTCGCGTTAACCATAAATACAAAAAACAATCCTAAAGAAACTATAAGCACAATACCTGCAGCTAAACCATCCAAGCCATCAATCAAATTTATTGCATTGGTAATTCCTACCAGCCAAAAGATTGTAAACGGTACACTCATAATTCCTAAATTGATAGGGTCCTCCCCAAAGGGATTACTTATACTATTTATTTGTACTCCACCATAAACCACTAAAATCGATGCCAAAATCTGCACAAAAAATTTAACTTTAGCATCAGCTCCTTTAACATCATCATAAATACCTAGAAATAATATCATTGTCGAAGCAAAAATAATTAATTTTAAAGGAACCATATCATGATTAACAAATATTCTCAAAATAAACACCAATAAAACAGAGAATATAAACCCAATATAAATCGATAACCCCCCAAACCTTGTTATCACTTTATTATGTATCTTCCGTTGAGACTTTTTATCAGTCAAAGCCAATTTTAAGGCAAAAGACCGTATGAATGGTGTTAATAAAAATGATACTGCATAAGAACTGATAAATATAAGCAAGTAAATCATTTAAAGCACCGTCTGCAAAATTATCATAATTAGTTCCATTTTTCCCATAACTCCCCGAAAATTCGACCATTTATCCAATTTGAATAGTATATCATTCAAAGAGAAAAGGTCAACCTAATAATTGCCTAATTAACCAACCAAACAGTCCAAATCATATTGTTAAATTAATTAAAAAATTAGCTATTACACGTATAAAGATATAATAATTGGCAACTTAATTATTTATCGTTAAAAATATCTTTTTCAATATTTTATTTAAAGCTAAAGGATCCTGACCTAATCTCAAACGCTATTTATACCGCAACTCATTTATTGCTTTAGTGTTAGCAATACTTCTTTTGTGGTCCAAAAACCACCCCCATTTATTAAAATATTTGATTCCAGATAATATCATTTGCATGAAAAGTCGCAAACTCTTAGCAGACCCCTTGGCATAAGCGTGGTAAATAACCGCCTCGGGATAATATAATGTCTGATAATATTCATTAATTCTCCTCGCTAAATCAACATCTTCAAAATATAAAAAAAATCTTTCATCAAATATACCAATTTTTTCAAACACTTCAGATTTTATAAACATAAAACATCCAGAAAGATATGGAACATTCATTATTCTATTATAATCAGTAAATCTAAATTCATTCCTAAGCTTTCTATTTCTGATAAATGGATGCAAAATCCGAATGTCTAATTTTCTAATAAATACATCGTATGGATTTGGAATTAAACGACAAAGATATTGTAGCGAATTATCTGGGTACAAAACCTTAGGTAGTAGCGACCCCACATTCTTATTGGAATTCATAAAATTAAATATTCTCTCAAGAGTTCCCTTTTCAAAATAAATATCCGGGTTTAGAATTAAATTATACTTTGTTTTTCCAGCGCTTTTACCTAAAGCAATATTATGACCTGCGCCAAAACCTAAATTTCTATTATTAAAGATATATTCCACATTTTCGCCCACACACATATCCCTCAAATAATCCGTAGGTGAATTGTCAATAATATAAAGATTAACTTTTAATGACGTTGCTAAAAAGCTTTCCACTGTTTTTTTCACAACACTCCCTTTATTTTTAAACAGAACAATTGAACCAATGACATCATACATAATTATACAACCCCAGTGTTTTCAGCGGATTTGATCTCTTCTTGTTTGCCAGACAATAATATATTAAACAATTTATTCCAGTTTTCAGCAAAAGGTTGATCAATGCTGCCTGGCTCTGTACTTGAATAAACTACTTTTTTATCAATAAACTCTTTCATGATTATAGCTAATGCAGCTGGGTCATCTGAATCAAAAAACTTAACCTTATCATACCTGCCAAGAGTCTCATGCGCATAAGCCAGATCAGCTAAAATAATTGGCTTCTCAAAAGACTTGGCTTCTGTTATAGGCATCCCCCATGTTTCCAACCTTGACGGAAAGATAACACATCCTGACTTATTATATAACTCAAAAGTTCTTTCTCTGGATACAGACCCCAGGAATTCAATATTATTTATATACTTAAAAGTATTGTACACATATTTTGCATAGTTATTCTCATTACCCGCTATCGTAAAATAGATCTTAAAGTCCTTAATCCCCTGGTTAAGTAATATTTCTGCGGCTTTGCATATAACTTCAAAATTCTTAAATACCCTGGGATAGGCCGGGTAAAAAAAAGAATTTTCAACTGGCATTGAAGAATTAGCTTTAAAAGGCATCTTTACCGTTGGATGTGCTACGACTACTCTATCAGCTCCGGTTAACTTTTTAAATTTATTTCTCAGATTATTCTGCTGTACGATCACATAATCATTTTTCTTTATATTAATAGCATACAGGTAACGATAGAACAAATTAAACGCAAGAAATTTAATACCTCCCAGATACGCTTCCCGCAATGATAATGAATAGAACGGCGAAGGGTTATGGCAATAAACAGCCTGAATCTCTGAATTTACATTAGGGGTTATATCATGCAAGGAAAGCCATAAATAAGGCTTTATCATCGAAGATAGATATTTGAAATGTATATACTCATAATATAAACGTATAAGCCATGCTCTCTTAGCTAAAGGAAACTCACAAAATCGTATATTTTTATAATCAAAACGACTTTTATCATTAACCAATGCAATGATTTCATAGGAGTCCGCCAAATTCTCGCTTAGATAATCTAAGCACTCTTTAAAAATAGACAGCGGGCCACCTTCAGTAAAACTAATCGCAGAAACAACTATCTTCTTCAAATATTTTCCCATTTTTTAGTTTTAAAACTATACTTCTTTATAACACGTGCAGGGTTGCCTACTGCCAAACAACATTCAGGAACATCCCTCGTAACTATAGCACCGCAACCAATAATAGATCCTTTACCAATCCTTACGCCAGGAAGAATCCCAACCCCCTCACCTATCCAAACATTATCCTCAATACAAACTGACGCGAAACTCAATTTTCTTTTAGCCGGTGGAACTTCTGGAATGCTCTGCTCCGAAGAATTACCGTAAAAACCATGATTATGGTCAGAAATAAACACTCTGCTAGCTATCAAGACATTATTGCCTATAGTTAACGAATCTACAGCTCCGATGTGCACATAATCATTAATCTGCACATTATCTCCTATTCTGATACAAATTTTTTCTTTGTCAGGAAAAGCATCCATTCTAAGCCCAACACCAGCTATGAAATTTTTTCCGATTTCAATAAACGCAATCCCTCTTATGTAAAAAGGAGATCTTATCAACTTAGCTCTTGGAAAAAATAGCTTTGTTATCATTAAATTGTTCACCAAACTTAACAAACCCCAAAAATTATACCTCTGAATTAACGAGATCATCACATTCCCTTTTCTGTATATTCCTTCTGTTATTCAAATAAATAAAATAATACATCCAAACAAAGAAAAATAATCCATTATAAAAATAATGCCCTTGTCTTATTAATTGTATTATAAACATACTAAATATTGCATTGCTCATAACCTTCAGATTCTTATCATTACTATTCCTAATGCGTAATCTAAAAATAAAAAATAAAACTATTAAAAGACCAAACAGTCCTGTCTCAGACAGTAATCTTATAAAAAGAGACCCCGCCCCCTTTTTATTTAATCCAAAAATATCTTTCCTATACCAGTATGTTCCGGGATAAAGTTCTTTTACATATGTAAGTGGATGACTGCCTAATCCATATCCGAAAAACGGATTTGCCGAAAAACCTTTCATTGCAACAAATAAATTACTTGCTAATGAATAGGTACTGGGGTTAACCTCTAAAACATCTACTTCACCACTTATTACTTGCGCGGTACCATTAACCCTAACGCGTACTCCCGGGATAAAACTATATACCAAAACAGCAAAAGCAGGGATTAGAAGCAACAACAAAAAATATCTTCGTTTTTTAATATCAATCAAAAGTAACGTTAGACTTATTAAAATTACAATATAAGCAAGCGTAGAAAATGTCAGCAAAAAACTAATAATAATTACTAAGCTGCATCCTACACCTAAAAAGCTTGCTTTATGCTTTAAAATTCTTTCTAAAGAAACAAAAGCTGCCGGAGCTATCGCTGCCGCAAAATGAGACGGCTCCATAAGGATTGAGTTTACTTGCAGCATGCCAAAACTCGTTGGAGGAGTAAGCCACCATTTTGTCATGAAATTGATGTAATTATACCCTCTCTCAAATCCTATTAAGAAACTTGCTTCCTGAAATATCCCAATAGCAGCTACGATAAAAGCAAGACGCAGATAAATTCTAAACAGTTTTTCAACCTCAAAATCATTTACTCTTATTAACAAGTAATACGCAACGCCTGTTAAAAAAATTCCAACTATTTGTTTAATAAAGAGCTGCCAAGTATTATTGCCGAAAAATATGTTGATAAGGGATGAAATCGCAAGGATAAATAATATGCATATAAAACTATAGTTTATCTGTACCTTTCTATAACATAATAAATAAATGAGCAAAAAGGCAATAATAAAAGTATATCCTATATAAAATTCAAACGGAGATTTAGATAGAATATATCCACCAAGGAAAACATTAGAAATCATCAAATAATTGAATATTTTTTTCATAATTAGACTTGTCTAATTCTATTTTACTTTAAGTTCACAAAGGATTTTGTGATTCCAATATAACTCAAAAATTTTTACTTATTCTTGTTTAACAGCAAATGTATCCCGCTTCTGACTATTTTTCTTTTAATATTAACGGCAAAAGACACTAAACCTCTATTTTTACTCCAAAAACGGCAAAACCCGATCATCGACTTACTATATCCGAATGCAGCCATATTCATAGCGAAAGTTTTCCACTCTTTGGGGTCTTTAATAAAAGATGTAACATTTATTATCGTGTACCAGGGATGTTCACGTGTCATTACCCTTAAAAAAGCACTCCTCATATCTTTATCATCTGATAGATATTTATCTGCTAATTTCAAATATCCGTCAAAGTCCAAATAAAATCTTTTTACCAACCCCCCGGCATTTTGAAAACTCTCATTGTCATTACGCCAGAGTACAAGAGAACCTCTGATATACTTAAGCCTGCAACTGCTCTTAATGAACGACAGGAGCGAAGAGGCAAGAGCATAAGCAGTATCGTCAAAATCATCATGAAATCCAGTTTTATTCCAAGCCTGGCGATTAACTACAATAGAACTCATATAACTAAAAAGTGACCCAATAGAATTTGAATTATCGCAGTATTGGATAAATTCCGCTTTATCATGTAAAGAATATGTCCTGTCTGTGAATTTCTTAGATAACCAAAACATATCCTTATACGGCTGCATTTTCAAGTTACAAGCAGTTATATTGCATAAATATATTTCGCATCCAGATTTTATCTCCTTTAACATCCGTGCAACTGCCCCGGGGGCAAGTAAGTCGTCGTCAGAAAGCATCCAGCAATATTCACCATGAGCGATTTCAATAGTTTTTGCCATATCCCGGTTAACACCCATATTCTTTTCACCCCGATAATACACAAAGTTTTTGAATTTCGCCCTGAATCCCTCTACCACCTCAGCCGTATTATCCTTTGAAGCACCGTCAACTATTACTATCTCGACATCATCATTTGACTGCGACATCACATTTTCAAGCGTTTCAGCTAAAAAACTGGCACGATTAAGCGTTGGAATACAAATAGAGAGTTTAATCTTATGGGATTTACTTTTGTCCATATTATGCTTTCCCCTTGTCCGAATTCTCTTTAATTAGATCCTCTTCAACCATAAGTTTAACTAAGGCGTCAAACTTGATTTTTGGATCAAAACCAAAAGTTTCTTTTGCCTTGGTTATATCACCAATCAATGCAGATGTTTTAGTAGGCCGCAAAAGTTTAGGGTCCTGTACCACATAATCATCTGGGTTAAGTCCAACTACGTTAAATGCCTTTTCGACCCACTCCTGAACAGAATGTGCCTCTCCCGTAGCAACAACAAAATCATCCGGCGCATCAAGTTGTAATATTTTCCAAGCAGTCTCCATATATTCCCGCGCATACCCCCAATCAATACACGCACTCAGATCACCTAAATACAGTTTATCCTGTTTGCCGCAAGCTATCCGTGCCACCGCTTGCGTAATTTTACGAGTTACATATTCAGGCATGCGGCGCGGAGACTCATGATTATACAATATTGCTGTTGAAGCAAATATCCCATAGGCTTGACGAAAATAGCGTGTCAAATAAAAAGCCATTGTCTTAGCGCAGGCATAAGGACTTTGCGGGTTAAAAGCACTCTCTTCATTCTGTTTAGTACTATCGGTTTGACCAAACATATTAGATGTACACGGCTGAAAATAGCGAATATTCGAATCAATCTGTTTAATTGTCTCCAGAATTCTGCCTACAGCTGCTCCGGTAATATCAGCAGAAAAACCTACCATATCATAACTCCAGCTTACATGATCCTGATCAGCTTCATTATAGATTTCATCCGGCCTTACGGAATTTATAATACGATATATTGAAGTAGGATCAGCCAGATCCCCTCTTTGAAGAAAAAAACTTTTATTAAATATCTTGGTATCTTGAATTAAATGCTCAATATTACGAGTATTACCTGTTGCAGAGCGACGAACCATACCATGAACTTCATAACCTTTCCCAAGTAAAATTTCTGCAAGGTAACTACCGTCCTGACCAGTTACACCTAGAACTAATGCTTTTTTCATAATATATCCCCTTTATTAAATCTATTGCTTAAAGCTATCTAATTACAATATTTGTGTGAAACTTTTTTTAAAACGAAATTACAGGAAAATCTGAAGGTAATTTTTTTGCATACTTGTATTCAGTGCTCTGATTATCTAAAATAATCGGCTGCTTATCGTTAATATCAATAGCAAAAACAACACTAATAGTATGATATTTAGATTCCCTGCCTAACGGATTAACTCCTTTGACCAATTCAAAATATCCAACAGGCCTCATTTTTTTAATTTTAATACCTGTTTCTTGTTTTGCCTTGCGAATTACTGCCTGGGCTAAAGTCTCCCCCTTAAGTACGCGCCCTCCGATCACCCACCAACGTCCTTTTTTAGGTTCATTAGCTCTTTTTATCAATAGGTATTCGCCCTTAGGATTACGAGCAATAATATCAACGCAGAGAATAGGCAAAATATCCAGTATATCCTTATATTTCCCGATAGGTATCATCTTCATGGCACTACCCGGAACTCCGGCAAAGGAACAATAAATTTACCACCTTTTGAGCGCCATTTTTCTTCTCTTTTATAGAATTCATCAAAAAAAGCCCATGGTAAAACAAGAAAATAATCAGGTTGAGCTCGACGTGCCTCCTCTTCTGAAACAATCGGAATCCATGTACCTATAGTATATTTGCCCCATTTCTCCGGACTACGCTCCGCTGCTGCTTTAATCAAAGTATGGTCTAACCCGTAATATTGTAAAATTACATTTCCTTTTGTCGATGCCCCATACACATAAACAGTCTTTCCTTTAGCCACCTCTTCTTTTATGAAATCAACACAAAGTTTACGGTTGGTCTCAAGCCTTTTTACAAAAGCCATAATATCATCCAAAGTAAACTTTTCATCGAATTTCATCCCTGTTCCTTTATAATGCCTTGCAAAGATACGGTAACTTCCTCCGTTTATTTCATTTTCCTCTATCTTGAACATTTCAAGCCCATTAGTTTCAAATAAGTATTTAAGGGAATCAAGTGAATAAAACTCAAGATGTTCATGACAGATATTTCCAAGGTCATTCTTTTCTATCATAGGAGCAAGACACATAAGCTGAGCGACAAAAATACCATCTTCTGCCAAGGCCCGCTGGGCATCTTTAATAAATTTATTAGGGTCTTCAAGATCATAAAACATACCAATCGCGGTAATAACTTTCGCTTTACCAAATCCCCACTGCCCTGCAAGTTCCATATATTTCTCATAATTCCAAAAATCATGCATAACATATTTAGTGTTTTGTTTGAGCATATCTATTAGATTATCCGCTGGTTCGCATCCCACCCGATAGATCCCCTCTGTAGCATAAGTAGCCAGCATTGTTCCGTCATTTGCGCCGATATCAAGCACCACATCTCCCGATTTTAATTCCACCATAGATTCAACCTGTTCAGTTATATTTCTTAAAGCTTTGCGCATCGTATCCGTTACTCCGGACCGATACCAATAATGACGTGAATAGAGAAGCTCCTGAGGAGCCGTATGACGAAGCTGCAGCAATGTACATTTACTACACATAACTAAATCCAACGGAGCTTTTATCCCTTGGCCGATTTTATCCTTAGGAACAAAATCATTTACATACTGATCTCCGACTGAGAATATATCTTGCAGTTTGTCAGCTCCACATAAACGACAAGTAGTCCGGGTGATTGTTTCCATTTTTGTCTCCTTTTAAACATTAGCTTTATCAGTAATTACACATTTTAGTGCTTCTACTACTTCATCTATTTCTTTTTCCTTCAAAGCCATACCTGATGGCAAATATAATCCAAGTCTTGATATTCGTTCGGTAACAGGATAGTGCTCATTTTTAAATAAGCCTAAATCATGTAAAGCCGGTTGAACATGCAACCCTAAGAAGAATGGACGAGTGCCAATACCCTTTTTCTTAAGTTCCGCCATAACAATATCAGCATCAAGACCTAATTGATCATCTAATTCAATACAATACATCCAGTACACCATTTTCGCCCAGTCTTTTTCTTCCTGGACTTTTATGCCTTTTATATCCATCAGCCCTTTTCGGTAATATTCCCCTAACCGCCGTTTAATCTGAATAAACTCCTCTATCCGTTCCATTTGAGCCAGACCGATAGCCGCCTGCATATTCGTCATCCGAAAATTATAACCCAATTGCGTATGATAAAATCTCTTTTCCGGGCGAAAACAAAGATTACGATAAGATGAAGCGCGCTCAGCCATTTTTGCATTCGATGTCAAAACCATGCCCCCCTCACCAGTAGTAATTATCTTATTGGCATAAAAAGACCAGGCACTTATATCGCCAATACTTCCGCATTTGCGCCCTTTATACTCAGCTCCATGCACTTCAGCAGCATCCTCAACCACAACAAGATTATGCTTTTTTGCAATAACTAATAACGGATCCATGTCTACAGGATGTCCGTAAATATGCACAGCCATAATAGCTTTTGTCTTTGAGGTTATCCGAAATTCTATCTGGCTTACATCCATATTCCAGGTATCCGGCTCTGCGTCTACCAATACAGGCACAGCTCCAAGCCTTATCGCCGCCAATGCACAGGAAATAATCGTAAAAGAGGGCATGATCACTTCATTCCCCTTTTCCACTCCCGCGGCAAACAAAGCTGTTTCTAAGGCTGCTGTTCCATTACACACTGCTATTCCATGATTGGTCCCAATAAAATTGCCAAATTTTCGTTCAAATTCACTTACAAATGGCCCGTCAGAGGAGATCCAACCTGTTTCTATGCATTTATCTAAGAACTCCTTCTCCTTACCATTCAATAATGGTAGATTAACTGGTATCATTACGCCCCTTTCTTACCTTCAAAACGGCCTTTATCAGCATCTTTCACATACGGACCGTTCTTTACTTCAACAATAACTGCTTCCTCAATCACCTCAATGCCGTGACCTGCTCCGACAAGTAAAATAATATCGCCTGCAGATAATTGGCGATTCTCAAGAAAGACCTGCTCAAAGGAATAAAAATCAATACAAATTTTTCCCTTTTTCACAAACAAAACCTCTTGTGTCCCTACAGTTTTCCTATCAATAGGATTATGTATATGCGGAAGGATCTTATATCCCTTCGGACGTTTCATAGAACCAAGCTGCAAAGAATAATCCTCTGGAGAAACAAACTGAATCCCATCCTTTTCATGATCCTTGTAAATAATAACAGCAATAACAATATCATTATGCACAATTTTTTCAATCATATACAATTATCCTCTCTGATATCATTCCACTAAAAGTTTTAAATAAAAACCAAAACTAGCTACTTAGAATAATCAGCCTGTTCTTTTAATAGTTACTTCTTTTCTAATAAAATCTTTTATTCCTCTAAAAATTCCCCGCAACCAAGCGCCGTAATGATATCTTTCATTCATCTTAACATATGCACCTTTAAAAATTACTTTTTGCAGAAGCCTGATAGCCATTCTACTTGTTAATTTTAAAATAATAACTACATATATATAAAAATTTAGCTTATCATTAATACAATGTTTTGTCATTACCGCACCAATTGCATGGCCGTAATTATATGCGTAGCTATAAGAAGGTAAAGTGATCGGATGGAGAAACACCAAATCAGGCAGATATAAGACTTTCTCATTACCTGCCTTAAGTCTGAAAAACACATCAGTCTCTTCTCCTCCACGATAATAATCGGAACCCACACCAAATTGTTTATCATAATATCCTATTTTTTCTAATACCTTACGGCTTAATACATGCGCACTTCCCATGAAATACTGATAATCCCATCTATTTAAACTTTTCACTTTATCACCATGAAAAAGCACTGAAAAAGGCGTACTTTGATCATAATCCAATAGTTTACCGCAAAAAGCATTAACCTCACTGTACTCACTAATTCTTTTTGCCAACACTTCTAGAAAATCAACATTTACTGCCGCATCGTCATCCAAAAAAACAAGATACTCTCCTGTGCTTTTTTCAATAGCAAAGTTCCTTGCACCAGATAATCCCAATTCTTCAATATAATAAAAATTGATTAGATCCTGATAGAGAACCTGAATATTCTTTTTTTCTTTTGCCTTTTGAATAACGATAAAGGTTTCAATCGAAATATCTTTTTTATATTCATGCGCCTTTTCAATTGAAGTTACACACCGCTGCAGATCCTCATCTCTATCAACGGTAGCAATAATAAATGAAATTTTTAGATTCTTCATTTTTGTCATAAAAGTCTTATTAAGTTCCTTAAACTCTAGCGATCCAGAAGGAGCAGGGCTCTTCGTCTAAATCCGCGGCTAATATCGGGCATTTTTCAAATATTTCACGTTGATAATTATGTCTTAGATAATTAAGTGCCCCTATTATTTTATACTTATTATTAAATGTCAAAAATGCTTCCAGCAAATATTGCTCATTCCATAATTTCATATCTCTTAATATCCACTCATCTAGATAATCTTTAGGGGTAAGGATATCGTGCACATGCACCAAAACACCTTTTTTCAATATCGGTAATATTTCTAAGTACTCAAACAGAACATCCCCTTGGGGTCTTATAATATGCGAGGAATCTATAAAAAGTATATCATTGGCCTCAAGATCCATAAATATTTTCTTATCACAATCTTCGACCTTTTCTCTTATAAGTTTTATATCGAGATCTTTCAACCAATCCATTTCATATGGTTCTATACATATATGCTCACAATAATACACGCTATTTTCATTTTTATTTTGCCTAATAGCGTTAATGACCATAAGCGTAGAATTACCGCTTCCTATTTCAATTAGCCTCTTTGGCTTAAACAATCTAATCATATTATACAAATACTCAGAATCACCTGGTCCAATACTTGGATTGCGATAATAAAATCCTAGATTAGCGCTCCGTTCCATCGGTATTTCTTTAAGTTCTTCATTATAGTTAAATTTATTCAAAATCTGTAGCTGTTCTCTGTCATTAAAATCAATGCCAGGAAGCACCCTGTCATCCCTAAGAGATTTTTTAAGATGTTTCGGGTTGAAAAGCGGCTCATAATAATGATCTCTTATGGGAAAAACGCCGATCTTCATAAATATCTTTTTACTCCAAACCATTCTCCACATACCCAACCTTCTTATAGCTAAAAACAAAACAGCACTAATTAAAGTTATAGGCATTAAGAGAAAATCACAAAAATAAATTATTTTTTTAAAAATATTCTTTATCATGCTACCTCATTTTTATATACATCGCCATTTATGCGCACCGCGTATAATACAGGTACATTTCACTTCCATTCTTTCTGTGATTATTTCTCTTCCACTCTGCAGCAGTCAGATGTCTTAGGCAGACATTGGTTAATTTAGAGATAGGATAAAACACAAAAAGCATCATAAAAAACAAATAATACTTGTATCTATTCATCATAGTTCTTTTATAGTCTATTGCGTTAGCAGGAACTCTCATACATTTAAGAAGGAGAAAAAAGCCTCGTAGACACATTAGCTTTAATGCCGAGATCCCGTCTTTAGACTTTCTGAAATCTGTCATTTCAATGATAGACAAAAAGCTTCCAAGAGAAATCCAATCAATTGCCCCAAAAAACTGATAGTTATACAAATCAAAGACCAGTTTAAAACCATGGGAAGCAGCAAAATCATTCATTTGCTCCGCTGTCAATCTTCTAAGATGACCGTTGTCTTCAAAAACAAATCTACCTCCTTGCTCCTTGTCAATGCCGTCTACCCTAAGTGCACACAGATTATATTCAAAACTTCCTTTATTACCGCAAGGCAAAATATGCAATATCGACATTCTTGACTTTCCATAACTATTGATTACACGCCATGATTCAGCTACATCTAGAACATGCTCCAGCACATGATGGGTCAGCAAAAAATCACACCCCTTCTTATCCAAAAGTCCGTGTGAGACTAAAGAGAACGAACAGTGAGGGTATTTTGTTCTGGCCTTATTCACAGCTATGGGACTAATATCCACACCATAAACATCCCACTGGGGCAATGCCTGCTTTATAACATCTGTAAAAAAACCATTCCCACACCCAAAATCCAATGCCATTCCTGTCTCTGGCAAATCCAAACTTTTGATAACATCTAGCACACGCTGTTTCTCCTCAAGAGGCCATTCTTCCATATATCCCTGGGCATATCTATCGTCGTAAAATCTAACCGCGTCACGTTTATTCATTAAATTCACAATACCCCACCCCCTGGCCGCCACTTCATCAAACATCTTAGAAAGAACCGTATAATCTGTCCCAAGCTAGGTCTAGCTAAACGGCCAAAAGGTAATCGCCAAAACAAAAACCATACATCAATACCCATCCCGGAACTTCTCCAACATGCAGAAACCCATTCTTCAGCAAGTGCTTGAGATAACTCCGGTTCAGGATAAATATTTTTTAAAACATTCGCTTCCTGCACTTTTTTTAACCACGAATGGAATCGTATCAAAACCTCAATCTCAAAATCCATTGAATAATGCCAATACAGCAATAACTCTTCCGGGCTAAAATCCATACCAAGAGCCTGAAAATGTAATCTATTTATACGCTTAACGGTCTCGAACTCCCGCTCTTTCTTAGTATGGGTTATACTTTCCGGATGAACTCTATACAAAAGCAAAACCTCTGGTAAATTAGACAATGAAAAACAAAAACTGCTCCTTTTCCAAAACAACCAGTCTTCCGAAGGAAAATACTCTGATTCATATCTTAACTGAAATCTATTAAGCAGGCTCCTGCGCATCATAACCGCCGGATGTGCTAACATCGAACGGAACAGCATCCTAGCTTTAATATCCCTATGCTTTATAGGATATTTATAGATTTGAACCCGCCACGGTCGCCAGGGAGCACCTATATATTTAATCCATGTACCGCAAATACCAACATCCGGATGATCATCCATGAACCTGAGCTGTTTTTCAATCCTAGTTGGCAAGCTAATATCATCAGCGTCCATTCTAACTATATATTCGCCAACCGATAACTCTATCGCTTTATTCAGCACAGAAGGAAGCCCTATATTCTTTTCATGGTGAATAATCCTGATCCGTTCATCACTATATAATTTTAAAATCTCAGCAGTTCGATCAGTAGACCCATCATTAATTATAATAAATTCATAATCACGATAGCTTTGCATCAGGATACTATCAATCGCCTCTTTTAAGTATCTTTCGCAATTATAAACAGGCATTAAGACAGTAACTCTTGGCCTACGCTGATTCATTGATTAAATCCTTACCCAATTTTCTAACATTAAATGTCAAAGTTAAACTACTTTTTGTAAGCAACAAGATAATATCCTTCACATAAAGAAGCTGTCGATTCTAAGGTTTTATTTTTTAAAGAAAAATAAACAAACGAAGGGAACAAAAACAATCGCTCAAGCAGATTAACTCTTGATAAAGTTCCTCCAACTATAGCTCTCATCCAACTATTGAAATCTCCGACTGTTACCATTTGATCTATCAAAAACCCATTCTTAAGAAGAAATTCGCTAAACCATCTATCACTAAACCCAGAATAAAAATAATAAGGATCCATATGTCTTAAGCAATTCGAAGGAGCTGTTAAGATTAATTTGCCACCCTTCTTAAGCAATCGAAAAAACTCCTTGATCGTTTCATTTGGATAAGGAACATGTTCCAAAACCTCTGTACATAATATTACATCAAAGCTTTCAGCTCTTTCATCAATACTCCAAATATTCCCTGTATAATCTAACTTGCCATATTGAAATTTTTTTATATGCCCAGAATATGACGGCACAAGATCAACCTCAAATTCACCAAAATCTTGTGCTTTATACACAAGGTGACTACAATAATTCCGATATCTTTGAGCCCCACTCCCTGCATCTAACAATACTTCTCCTGCCGGGATTTTCTTTAGCTCATCTATAACAAATTTATCCCTTGCTCCTTGATTATCGCAAGTTCCAAATATCTTCCGCATAAAAGAACTTTTTTTTAATAACTTTTTAACTACTTTATACATATAGCCCTTAATATCTTTTATGAATTTGCTATTTTATGCCAGCTATTAGGGATGATCTTACTCCCATCAACAGGACTTTGACGCTTGAACCATCTACTTGGAGCAACAACAATTTTGTTTGAATTATTGTTTAACCATGCACCCCACCAGCTAAAACTGCTATTACAAATAATATTATGCCTACACTTGCTCATAAGCAATAAATCAACCGCATCTGAATTAAAGTTTGAATTCACTTTAACAATTTCTGAATAACTTAACAATTCTTTAAGATTCTTACAAACATGCTCAATATCATCCGTGAAAATAAAAACTTTGAAATCCGGATTAGTTTTAGAAATAAAATTAATTCCATCAATATAATATTTAATAGCTAGCGCTTCATACCAAGGGTGATTAATATAATCCTTCCCCCTTATATGAATACCTATAGAATTACTCTGCGTTATTTTTTTATAGACTTCAAGACTGCTTACATCTTTTTCTATCTTAAATCTAAGGTCATCACGGACAATATCATTAATATTGGCAAAATACTGTTCACTTTGCCAATACCCATCAACATAGATATTTTTGCTTTTTACAATTTTCTCTAGAGAATCAGCGTAATTATCTTCCGTAATAAAACACCGTGTTCTTTTGTATACTGCAAAGAATAAATAATCAAAATAATTCAAACCATATTGTTTAACTACTTTCCTTCTTTTTTTTCCGACATATAGCTTTACTGGTAAATCGAAAATATCAGTGATCCTTGTTAAATTCACTCCGTCAAAATCAGTACGCATTGTTTGGTAATAGTAATCCAAACAAAGATCTGTATTCTTTCGCAATGAATGAGCCCTGCCAAACGCATATTCAAACAATTGGTTCCCTAATCCACCAAGAATTTTTACTGTTACCAAAATCTACTCCGCTAATCTTTGAGAAAAACTCTTTATTATCCAATTAATCTACCAACGAAAAGCATTCTACCTTCCAAGTCCAACAATATTCCTGCTAACACTCCATTTTACGTTAAAACAATAAGTTACTTAAAAAAAGCCTTGATTTTTTTACAAACAAACTGTATCTGTTCATTAGAAAGCTGAGAAGACGAAGGCAGCCACAATCCTTTTTTACCGACTAAATTTGAAACTTCATGTTCTCCTGGAACCTGATATGCCAACTGATGATTAATCGGTGGATACATCACTCTAGTCCCAACACCAGAATCTTTTAAAAACCTCATCAAATCATCTCGATCATCAGCAAAAACATCAACAAACCAAGGTGAAGTCCGTTCTAAATCTTGCTCGAAAAAAGTAATTTGTTTTACATCTTTGAGTAATTCTTTGTATAAACGCATAATTTCTTTTTTTCGATCAACTCTCCACGGAAGTTTTTTCATTTGCTCTATTCCAATACAAGCCTGAAGCTCCGTAAACTTAAAATTATATCCAATGGAATCATGGATGTCATTACCCCCTCCGCTCCTTCCAAAATCCTTTAATTTTCGAATTTTAAAAGCCATTGCCTCATCATTCGTTACAAGTGCTCCTCCTTGCCCGGTTGAAATCACCTTTGGCGCAGAAAAAGAAAAACTGCCAATTTTGCCAACAGTTCCTTGATGCTTACCATTCGGGTAAAAAGATCCTAGTGACTGAGCAGAATCTTCCAATAAAACGAGATTATATTTATTTGCTAATTCAATAAATGATTCAATCCCCGATTTTGGATAACGCCCATTTGCCGTAACCAATGTAAGGGCCTTAGTTTTACTTGTGATCGCTTTTTCAGCTTTTTTAATATCCATGCAAAGCGTTTCTCTTTCTACATCAACAAATACCGGGGTTGCGCCTATCATTTTTGCGGAATTCGCTGTTGCAATCATCGTATAATTTGGCACTAAAATTTCATCACCAGATTGAAGCCCGATAGCCAATGCCGCCAATGTCAAACTAATAGTCCCATTATTAACAACAATACATTCTTTTGCATTTGTATATTCTGCAATCATTTTTTCAAAAGCTGCAGTTTTCTTAAATTCAGTTATCCAGCCTCCTGCTTCCATGTATTCGTTTATGGCATTTTTTTCTTCATCGCCAAACCAAGGCTCCATTTGTGCAATAAAATTCATTGTTTTTTCTCCTTTAATCTCTTTTCAAAGCTCAATATTTGATCTTTATTTCTGTTTTTAATTTCTTTTGCGGGGATACCTGCATACAATATCCATGGATTTAAATCATTCTTTACAAGCGAAAGAGCTCCTACAGCCGCTCCTTCACCAAAAACAACATTTGGAAGCACAACCGTATTTGATCCTACAACACAATGCCTCCCTAAACAAATAGAACCAATAACAATATCTCCTTTAAATTCATTCGCAACCATTGGCGTTGCAATACCTCCGACATAATCATCGCTCCCTGCGACTAAAACTACCCCAGGTGAAAGCGTAGAATATTCATCAATAGTCACCTTTGAATTTTTCCCGCCAATGATTTTACATCCAGAGCTAATATGGATATTGCCTTTTAACTCAAGCGGAGTTGATATATAAGTAAAATCATCAATAATACAATTATCACCAATAGAAACCAACTCAGGATACCGAATACGTGCAGTCTTGCCAATAATAACATTTTTTCCGCAATATTTTAATTTTTTAAGATCAAAAAATATATTTCCCATAATCCCTCGTTTAAAGATTCTTTTATATAACCCTATCTAACTATCTAGTAGTACTTTATCTTTTTCAACGGAAACAAACGGGCCATTTTTTACTTCAACAACCTTCGTATTGTCTTCCAGAATATGATAACCATGTCCTACACTCAAAATAATGCCTACATCCCCGATAACTAATTCTTCTTGATGAAATATTTTACTATCTTCATTATATAAATCAACTCTTACTTTTCCACTCACAACCACAATAACTTCCTGCGTTATTTCGGCAATTCGCTTATTAACAATATGTTTATGAGAACAAAGGTCCTTATCTTTTGGATACCACCATGTTCCTGCTTGAATAAACGATTCATTCGCTGTTAAAAAATCAAGCCCTTCCTTCCATTCATTAACTTTATGAAAAATAGCCACAACTTCATTATTTAATCTTATTTGCCCCATAACAACTCCCCTGTCTTTTTAAATTATCTTATAGTGTAAATAATACTCATAAAATTTAAAAATACGCAGCAATTCCTTAATTCCATCGTCTAAACTCTTTTGAGGGATAAACCCCATTTTCTTGATTTTCTCATAGCAAACAATAAAATGCCTAACATCTTTGTCTTTCACATCAGAATCAATAATTTTAAAATCAATATGCTTTTGGATCGCTTGGGCAATTTCGAGCTTTGAAAAATTTAAATGATCGCCTCCAACATTAAAAACCTCACCTTTCATTTTATCTCTATTCTCCATAGCAAAAATATAAGCATCGACTGCATCATCAATATGGATAAATGTTCTTTTAGCATACCCGTCAAACAAAACAACAACACCCTCTTTTAATGCTTTAAAAGCAAAATCATTTACCATTAAATCCATCCGCATCTTCGGGCTAAAACCAAACACAGTTGCAAAACGAAGGCTGATATAATTATCCTTCTCAGCAAGAATTTTTTCTGCCATATATTTTGTTCTGCCATAATGGCTTACCGGATCAATCGGAGTTTGTTCATTGCAGGCCTTACCTGATTTTCCATAAAAAGAAGTCGTTGAAGCATAAATAATTAGTTGGTCTTTACTTAACGAGTCAGACAAGCTTTTTGTCGCATCGACATTAATAAGCTGAGCAGACGCTGGATTTGCCGAACATGCCGGAAATCCACTAAGGCCGGCCAAATGAAAAATAACATCATATCTTGATATTTTATCTATTTTATTGCGTATGTCTTGTTTTAAAACTGTTAATTTTTTATTTTCAACTAAATGAAGAATAGGCTCAAAGCCATACATGAAATTATCTAAAAGAGTGACATCATATCCTTTAGAAAGTAATTTCGCAACTAATTTAACTCCCTTATATCCAGCCCCGCCAGTAACTAATATTTTCACTTATCTCTCCTCTGATTTTATCTTTCGCCTCTTACGAAGTTCTTGTATATGTTTATAAGCACCATATCTCGCAGCAACTTTATTTTTAAACCAAATAAAAATAGGAGGGACTAAGTATGAAATCATTTTCCTAAGTTTATTTTCTTTTTCAATATCAAAACATTTTTTCACTTCAAATTTATATGGTAAGATATTTCCAAAGCCGTCCCTATAACAATGTTTAACTTCTCCTTTAATGATTTTACTTTTAAACTTTTTAAAAGCAGTATAATACTCCCTCCCCCTTTTTTCTGACTCTCCACTTATTGCCTGATCCTGGCTGATTGCATTATCATGCTGACGCCCATACGCTGCAACAACTTGAATAAGATGCGGTAAATAACCAAGTGTATTAAAATTATAAGCGAACATTAAATGACCTTGCTCCTGGTCCTCCCGCGGCTTATTAGAATCAAATTTCGGAAAGCATTCTTCGAAAACACTTTTCCTTACACAAAGATCCCGCTCATGAAAAAGAGCTGCATCTTTCAACCAATAATAAATATAATCTTTTCCATTGGGCGGAGGATTTTCAAACCAAGGGTTTGTTACAATCGTGTGAAGCGTTCCGTCTTCAAGCATATTTTGATCTATTCCCCATACAAGTGAGATTTCAGGGTTCTGATCCAAAATTTCAACACAGCGCTTAAGCCATTTTTTATCTAAATAACCATCTGAAACACAGCACATCATAACATACTCACCTTTTGCCATGGCCAAACCTTTTCTAAGCGCATCATCAGGCCCGCTATCCGGCTCTGACAGCAAACGTATATGGGAGTATTGTCGCACAACTTCCAATGTCTCATCCGTAGAAACTCCATCAACAATAATATGTTCCCAATTTTTATAAGTCTGAGCCATAATAGATTCTATAGTTTCTTTGACAAACCTTCCCGTATTCTTTGAAGGACTGATAATCGATATCTTCGGTCTACTTTCCATAAATCTCCTTGCTGGCATTTGTATTTACTAAAATGTCATCAATTTATGCCACACTTTTGCTAAAACCAGACGAAAAGAACTCCATTTGTATCTTTTCCAAAAATTAACAATCTTTTGAGCAAATAAAACAAAAGCATTAGGCATCTTAGGTTTTCTTGGAACCCTTAAATCTAATTTTCCAATTACTTTTTTTCCCTTTAAAAGATATTCAAATGCACCATCATATGATATTTTAGGGAAAGGAGTGTAACAGCTGTTCAGCGAACAATTTAAAATATTAATAAGAGGAAGGCCATAAGTCTTACATGTATTTCTTATCGCAAACGAAGCAATAGGATTAAAATAACGCATCGTATCACTAATTAATGCTTCGTTAACCCCATTCCAGCCTTTCACTTCATATTCATTCTGCCGGTAATAATACTCATTGACATTCTCCCCCCCATGTCCATCTGCACCAAATAGCACAATACTTTCTGCCCTACCAATTTGCGCCATTTGAATCAAAATCAGCAAAGAATTTGTCTCGATAAAATGCAGGGGATAATCATTATTCGGAACATTTTTTTTGCGGTTCAAGCTAAAAAAAAGAACCTTCTTATCATAATCTCTAAGAAATTGCTCCAAGTTAAAATCATGATCCAATAATCCAAACGAATCTCGCCAGAAGGAAGATATAAACATATTATCTTCATTTCTATTCAGAAAATTAATTGTCTCGTTCATTACCTCCGGCATACCTTCGCGCCCACTGCAGGTAAATATAGACACCTTCTTATCAATTTTCTGCAAGATATTATTTTCCTGCACAAAGAATTTATTTAAGCCAAGATAGCAAATATCGGTATGGCGAAGTTCGCTAATTCTCTCTTCAAGTTCCTTGATAGACGGACCAGCAGCAAGAATTGCAACCGGCCTTCCGTTAATAATCTTTCGAAGACGGGAAATCCTTTCTTCGGAATGAGATAAATAATCCTTTGATGAATAATTCATAATCCCCTAGGCACACCCCAAAAATCACAATAGCTACACAATGGTATTTTACTTCTATTCCCTTCAATATGATACTTTATCCACTCTTTTCTTTGAGCACTATGCCAAATATCAGCTAATGGAGTTGTATTAACATCTCCGATAACACCCAAGCCTTTAGGATCAAATCTTACACAAATCGAAACTTTACCCAAACGATTAATTGCCATATGATTTAATATTTCTAAGCAAATTCCGATTTCCGGAATTGTCGGATTTTTCTCATACTTAAAACTCCCCAAAGGATTATGCAATATTCTAGTGACGAGTATGCCGTTTAGTTTTTCCCATCGTTCTTTATCCACACTGCCCAAACACCGATAAATCATATTCGGTTTTCTCTCACCCTTGATTGCCAGAAATTTTTTAACCAACTCATATTGCTCATCTGCCTCTGAATCATTTTCTATTACCGATATTGTAAGAGTATCAAGGTTATCAATAATATCGTCAGCTTTTTCGAGAATTAATTTAGCATTTGTATTAACGCATTTTATCTGTTTGGTAAACAGTTTTACAGCTTCTCCAAACCTGGTATAAAGCAGCGGTTCGCCATTATTATGAAACTGCACTACTATTGAATCCGGTAATTGTTTGGCAATCGATTTAACCAAATCAAAATCCATATCACCGTAATTAAGCGCGATTTCTGGATATTCTTTGTCGACTTTTCTCCGTCCGCACATCCAACAATCTTTATTGCAGCGATTTGTTAATTCGATATTTACCGTAGTCAACCCATTAAATAGCTCAGCCATTTACCCCTCATTTCATTGCGACAAACTCATTAAAACACTATCACACTTTCCTATAGATTCTAACTGCTTCTCGTAGGCCTTACTCAACTCTTTTGAATCGATAAAATTCCATTTTTCATGTCCCCCAGGTTTACCTTGGGATAACCAAAACAAATGATTAGATAAAGGATATCGTTGAAACGGCTTAATATAGTTTATCTTTAACTTTATTTGTTCAGCAAGTTTTTTCAGGGTTTTATTATTAAACAAAAACAAATGACAGCTCCAATACGTAAAATGTGAAAATTCTTCCGAATTATAAAGTGTCAATAATGCATCATCAGCACTAGGTACTTCAATAATAATTTCTCCTTTTTTATTTAAAAAGCCGCTTAATTCCGTTAAGGTTTTTCTGGGATCCGGGAGATGTTCCAAAACATGAAACAATGTAATAATATCAAACTTGTCTTTTTTGGGGATTTCTGATGGATAACGATATACTTTTAAACTCATCCGGTCAAAATGTTCACGCAGCCGCATCTCAGGCTCAAGGCCAAATACTTTATTGGTCAGACAAGAAGCTTTAGTAATAAAATTACCGGTTCCGCAACCAAAATCAAGCAAGGAGCGCTGAGGCAGAATATCTTCGAGAAACTCAAAACGGCGTTGATCATCAACTTCTGTTCTTTTAATCCAATCATCCACCTTTAAGGACTTATCCATATGCATATTTGAATTTTCATAAAAATCATTTTCAATATGCGAAAAAGACGACAAAAAAACTAGCCCGCAAGAAGTACACTCTAATATTTTCAGCCTAGAATTATCGCGGACACTCCCCGGCCTTTGGCTGAAATTTTCTCCCTGACACAGATAACATTTTTTATTAGACATATTTAGTTCACTTTTATTTTGTAGGTTTAACTGCGCTGCAAAGCAGCATCACCTCTTTAGAAAACCTCACCAGCTTACTATGAGAACTCAAGCTATTTGGAGTAACAAAAGAGATAATTTCTGATAATAGCTTGAGCCCTGGCATTTTCCATAAAAAAGGCAATTGCCTAAATTTTTCCACTTTAACATCATTAAAACCATTGACATTAAAAATCGTCTGCAAAGAAACTACTGTAAACGGCCTTCGATGTGTATAATCGTTATAGAATATTTTATAAATAGATTGCCAATCAGGAGTCATGGTAATAACAATACCTCCTGGTTTTAAAATGCGGTAAATTTCTTTAACCAGCTTTTCCGGATAATAAAAATGTTCTAATACTGATTTAGAAAAAATTATGTCAAAACTATTGTCCGTATATGGTAAGGCTTGTTTTTCAAGATCAGATTTTACAATTTCAGCTTCAGGACAGATTGATTGTGCTGCCAATGACTCATCAACCCCATGACCATTCAAACCGCTACGAATAAAGCCTCTTAAAAACTCACCGCGACCGCAGCCTAAATCAAGTATTTTGTTACCCTTTATCAATTCATAGCGCGCAACAAGATACTTTGTCAGTAAATCCGGATATTCGGTAAACGGCTTGTTTTCTTCACTATAAACTAACGAGATATAATCGTCTTTTTTAGATTCATTTATCATTATAAAACCTCGACCAGTTCAATGAAAGTACCTTCCGGAGCTTGACAAAAAACTACCTTCGCATAGGCATCAGGCGAGACACAAGGCAGACCACTAAATAAAACTCCTTTGGTCGACAATTCTTTATACATCCTATCTAAATCATCTACCGTAAAAGCAATATGAGTCGGCCCGATATCACATATTTTTTTTTCTATTAATTCCTGGGGATGAGAGTAAAATTTTAGCAATTCAATCATTTGTCCATCTGCCGCAGTCATTTTAATTGTGGTAACCTCCACACCTTTTAAAGCCAGAACACTATCAATATAAGCACTTTTTTCTCTCATCTGCTTGATTATTTTTAATCCAAGTAAGTCCTGATAAAAATGCAAAGATTTTTCGAGGTCATCAATAACAATACCAGTATGACGAATTCCCTTTATCATTAAATAACCAGCCTATTTAACCTAATCTCTTCTGAGACCATTTTTCCATCAAAAGAAGAAATAAAAGTAATATATTTTGCTATTTCTTGTGGGTCAAGAAAAGTCTCGAAATTTTGATTTTCAATTAATTTCCCCATTTTTGTTTTTGATCCACTAGGCGAGACACAAAAAGTTCTTATGTTAAATTTCTTAAGCTCATCATGCAGGGCCCGCGAAAAACCAAGCAATGCATGCTTAGATGCACAATAAAGCACAGTTCTCTTACAACCGGAATAAGCTGAAGAAGAACCAATATTTATAATCCGCCCCCATTTTTCCTTAACCATATCTTTTGAAAAAACTTGGCAGAACATAAAAGCTGCCCTAAGATTAACATTAAAGCTCTCCTGAAAATCATCCAGACTATATTTCAAAAAATCCTTAACGACAAAAATACCGGCAACATTAACTAAAATATCAATCTTCCCCATTTGTTTCTTTACCGCTTTAATTATCTGTTTTACATCTTGAATTTCATTCAGATCTCCCTGTGCGTAGAAAATTTTAATTTTCTTGCCTTGAATACTTTGAATCTGATTTTTTAAGGTTTTTAACTTCACCATATTAGTCGCGGTCAAAAACAAATTGCAGCCGTTTTTTGCCATTTCCATCGCAATCTGGCTGCCGATTCCTCCGGTCGCTCCGGATATAAAACAATTTTTATTTTCAAATATCTTGTATTCCATTGCACCAGCACCTCATTTAAAAAGATTTTTTACCAACATCGGATTTTTATTTATTAAATATTCTAAATATTCAAAATCTTCTGGGGTATCAACTTCATAAGCGCGTGGTGTAATATACGCGATAACTTTATCCCCGTGTATTTTTTCATGTTCAAGAATATAACTAGTCCTAACCACATCAACATAGCCATTGGCATCATAAGTCGTTTTAACCATTTGGCGCGGAAGATTTGACGCTTCAATATCAAACCTCCCTGAAAAAACAGACTTCATATAACCATTTTCTATTTCAAAAGTCTTATAAGCTGATTCAGACATTTCATGTAAAGACCGCAAAGCCGTAGCTGTTGTGTCTTTTTTTATGGCTTCAATTGCTCCTTCAATATAATGAGCCTCTCTAAAAGGAGTCGTCGGTCTTAAATGAACTATATATTCCGGCCGATATCCTTCTTTTTCTTGTAACCAATCAATCGCATGTTTTAAAAAATCGTAGTCACCTGATTTATCACCAGCTATCAGCGATGGCCTTAAAAAAGGGACTTCGGCACCATAATCTTTAGCAATATCTGCATACTCTTGAGAATCTGTTGATACAATTATGCGCTCAATATTTTTTACTAATTTAGCAACAGCGATACTATAAGCGATTAAAGGATAACCACCCAAAAACCTTATATTTTTATCTGTTACCCCCTTAGATCCAGACCGTGCGGGAATAATCGCCAAAATTTTGCCCATAAACACCTCTTTTTATCTACTTGCCTCAAAAGGAATGTGTGCCCTAAGTTTTTTGGCAATAGGAACTTCTTTATCACTGATCGTCTTATATCCATCACCGATTGCTTTTTCAATTTTCCTCACGGCTCCAATTAACTGATGAAACCCATTAGGTTCTACGGATGAAGCCTGATCTGAACCATACATCGCGCGGCTAAGAGTTATATGTCGTTCTAACGATGAAATCCCTAAAGCAGCCGCAGCATATGATACAGCCAAGCCTACCTCATGACCGCTATATCCAACATCACACTTATATCTCTCTTTTAATGTTTTAATACAACTTAAATTTGCATCTTCATCATCCATGGGATATGTAGCCAGACAATGCATCAGTTCAAAAGGACAATTTTTACTTTTAAATATTTCTACTGCCCGATCTATATGTTTAAACTCCGACATGCCCGTAGAAATAAATGTATGTTTCCCTTCCGAAGCTATCTCCTTCAGTAAATCTTCAAAAACGATCATTGCCGATGCGACTTTATTATATTTGCAATCAAACTGGCGTAAAAACTTCTGACTTTCAATATCCCACGCAGAGGCAAACCAGTCGATTCCTTTTTCTTTACAATATCGATTTATTTCATCATATTCTTTTTTCTCAAATTCGAGGCCAAGTTTCTGCTCTCGAGTAGTAGTACCCCACGGGCTTTCTCTCGGCACATCAAGAATTTCTTTAGAATATACTAATTCAACAGTCCGTTTCTGGAACTTAACTGCATCAGCCCCAGAATTTTTCGCAACATCAATTAAACGTTTTGCTACCTCAATATCTCCATTATGATTAATCCCTATTTCAGCAATAATAAAAATTGACATCTCACCTATCTCCTTTTCTTAAATAAATCTCAAGCTGTTTTTTCTACAACCCAATTCAAGCGAGGTCGGACACTACTTGAAACCCAATGCAAAGGGTAATTACCCCGCACTCCAGCAGTATCCATTCCATCAAAAACCTGAAATGTAAGCAAATCCTGTGCAGAAACGTGTCCTACATTAGCCATTCCTACAGTAGTAATCGCACAATAAATCGAAACAGTACCTTCATCTAAAAAATCACCGGGTACCTGACAAACAGAACGATAATATCCCTTAGGACAAACGGTATCCCTCCATTGCGAATCTAAATTATCCTTTGAAATAAATATAACATGCCCATTTTTTATAAAACTAAGATGAACATGAAGATGATGCCCTGCTTCTAAGACCTGATATTCTAACTTGATTGAGACAGAATCGCGAATATCAAAGTTTGTGCAAACTTTCTTATTTTTATTTAAGACACATGCCTTAAGTAAACGCACTACGTCATCACCTGGTGCTTTATTAATATCCTGCCAGGTTTGTTCCCCTATACAATACTTTCCTTTCTCAGTATATTCTTTTATTACCTCATCTGTTTCCCCCTCCATTACTACTTTACCTTCGCTTAATAATATCGCTCGAGTACAAAGCTTTTCAACTGCCTCCATATTATGACTTACAAATAAAACTGTTCGCCCTCCCTTAGCAACTTCACTCATCTTTCCAAGGCACTTTTTCTGAAACATTATATCTCCGACTGCTAGGACCTCATCTACTATAAGAATCTCCGGTTCAAGATGTGCAGCCACAGCAAAAGCAAGACGTACATACATGCCGCTTGAATATCTTTTTACAGGTGTATCCAAAAACTTTTCTATTTCGGCAAAACTAACAATTTCATCATACTTTGCTTTAATTTCTGCACGTCTCATACCCAGAATTGCACCATTCATAAAAATATTTTCTTTACCAGTCAATTCAGGATGAAACCCGGTGCCAACTTCCAGGAGACTTGCTATCCGGCCTCTAATAAGCACTTCCCCCTCCGTAGGTTCCGTAATTTCACTTAATATCTTAAGCAGAGTACTCTTACCTGCTCCATTGCGCCCAATTATGCCTACTTTTTCTCCTGCCTGAACATTAAAATTAATTTGCTTCAATGCCCAGATTTCTTGAAGTTCATTTTTCTTATACTTTCCTTTAAAAAGTTTTTTAACGCTGTTTACCATGACATCGCGCAACGCCCGATAGCATTCTCCGCCGCCCTCTCCAAGCAAATAACGTTTTCCAAGATTTCTTACTTCTATAATTGGTTTATCCATAGATTAAATAACGTCTGCAAACGTCCTCTCCATTTTTCTAAAATATAAAAGTCCCCCCGTAAAAATAACCAAAACAGAGATTACACTTATGATAATACCTGTCCAATTCGGCATTACGGTTCCTAATATGCACCATCTAAAGCCATCGATAACGCCTGCCATTGGATTTAAAGAGTAAAGAAATTTCCATTTCTCCGGTATGATGGATGAGGAATAAGCAACAGGCGAAAGATACATGCCCGCTTGAACAAAAAAAGGTACAGTATAAATCACATCTCGAAATTCAGCAGTCAAAGCAGATAACCAAAGCCCGATAGCTAGTGCAGTCATAAATGCAAAAAAAATAAATAAAGGAAGAAAAATGATATTCACAGTAGGAATGATTTTATACCAAACTATCATCCCAATAAGAAGGAAAAATGCGATACAAAAATCTATTGTTCCAGAAATAACAGCACTTGTAGGAATAATTAATCGTGGAAAGTAAACCTTTGATATCATTGAAGTACTGGCAACAATAGAACTGCTTGCTTTAGTCATCGAGTTAGCAAAAAACATCCAAGGAATAAGAGCTGTAAATACAAGCATCGGATAAGGAACCCCATCTGAAGGTAATTTTGCCACTTTTCCAAATATAAGTGAGAAAACAAGCATTGTTATTAACGGTTGTATAATACTCCAGGTAATACCAATTACTGCCTGTTTATACCTAACCAAAATGTCCCGAAGAGCAAGAAACCAAAAAAGTTCTCTATACCGCCAAAGCTCTTTGAAATCAACACCTATTAATCCGTAGCGTCTTCTAATGATTTTAACATTCTCAGTATCCAAATATCTCTCCCCTATAGCTTTCTTCGTTAACAAGGGTCAATCCACCCTCCGCTAACATTTTCACATCCCTTTATACCACTCTATTGTTTTCTTTAATCCTTCTTCAAATTGCATTTTCGCCTTAAAACCAAATTCTTTTTCTGCTCTTGACTTATCTAAACATCTTCGCGGCTGACCGTCAGGCTTAGCGTTGTCCCAAACAATCCTTCCTTTAAAACCTGTAAGCTTAGCAATAAGATCCACTAAATCTTTTATAGATATTTCAACTCCCGCTCCTATATTTACCGGTTCTGATTTGTCATATTTTTCTGTAGCTAAAATAATGGCTTCCGCAGCATCTTTGACATATAGAAATTCACGAGTAGCCTTGCCAACGCCCCAAGCCTTAATATCTTCCTTTTTCTCCTTAATAGCATCAATGCACTTTTTGATAAGTGCTGGAATAACATGAGAACTATTTAATTCAAAATTATCTCCCGGTCCATACAGATTAACCGGTAATAAGAATATGCTGTTAAATCCATATTGCTGGCGATATGCCTGAGATTGAACTAAAAGCATTTTTTTAGCCAAACCATAAGGGGCATTGGTTTCTTCAGGATAACCATTCCATAAATCTTCTTCCTTGAAAGGTGTCGGGGTAAACTTTGGATAAGCACAGATAGTTCCTAAAGAAACGAACTTTTCTATTTTGGATTGCCGCCCAACTTCCATCATCTGAACGCCCATCATCAGATTATCATAAAAAAACTTTCCAGGATTATCAAGATTTGCACCTATCCCGCCTACTTGAGCAGCAAGATGAATAACAATATCCGGATTAGCATCAGCATAAAGCCGCTTAACCGCATCCATATTGACTAAATCATAATCTTCAATTTTCGGAATAAAGATATTAGTACAATCGCGTTCCTTTAGCTTGGCAATAAGATGATTGCCTAAGAACCCTGCACCGCCAGTCACTACTATTCTTTTATTTTTTAGTTCTATCATACTCTATTTATTGAGACAATCCCTGTTATTAATCAGACTTCCACCATCTATTGGGGAAATGCTTTTTTAATATCTCATCTCCTTTGCCAATTGGTTCAAGTCCTGCTTCACGCATATCCGCATCGATCATAATCTTTACCAAATCATTAAACTTTATCTTAGGCTTCCACTTAAGTTTTTTCGCTGCTTTTGAGGAATCAGCGATTAACTGTTCCACTTCTACAGGTCTATAGTATCTTGGATTAATCTTTACATGCTTTTTGTGGTTTAACCTCACATAAGCAAAGGCTTCTTCCAAAAATTCTCTTACCGAATGGCTCTCTCCTGTCCCGATAACAAAATCATCAGGTTTATCACTTTGTAACATCTTCCACATAAACTCCACATACTCAGGAGCATATCCCCAATCCCTTTTTGCATCCAGGTTTCCCAAATAAAGATACTTCTGTTTTTCAGCTAAAATATTAACAACTGCTCTGCATATTTTCCTAGTAACAAATGTTTCCCCTCTTCTTGGCGATTCATGGTTAAATAAGATGCCATTTGCGGCAAACATGCCGTAACCTTCTCTATAATTCTCGGTCATCCAAAAAGAGTAAACCTTTCCGCAGGAATAAGGACTGCAGGGACAAAATGGTGTCTTTTCACTTTGCGGGGGCCTTGCCCTTCCAAACATTTCACTGCTAGAGGCCTGATAGAACTTAATCTTATCCTTAGAGTTACTTTTTAAAATCGCATCTAAAATTCTTGTTGTACCCAAAGCCGTAATATCCCCGCTGTATTCAGGAATATCAAAGCTAACACGCACATGACTCTGTGCTCCGAGATGATAGACTTCATCAGGTTTAACATTGTAAATTATGTTGGCTATCTGACTTGAATCAGACAAATCACCGTAATGAAGAAAAAATTTCACATTAGACTCATGTTCATCTATAGGGAACAAATGGTCTATCCGCTTTGTATTAAACGTACTTGCCCTTCTTATTATACCATGCACGATATATCCCTTACTCAATAATAGCTCCGCAAGGTACGAACCATCCTGACCCGTAATTCCCGTGATTAAAGCTTTTTTAGACATTTTTTCTCCTCTTATGCCAAAACTCCTGTAAAAACACACCTGTAAATCCCAGGAATAATCCTATTATGATTGATTTAAGCAAAATCTTCTTTTTATTCGGTAAAACAGGATTAATTGAGGTTTCTGGCTTTGAGATAATTCTTATGTTAGAAATATCTGACTTAACTATATTCAGTTTTGCGATTTCTAAAGGAATTTGATTAAGGTTATATTCAATTTCTTTAATGTTAATGTCAAAGTCTGCTCTACTCAAAGGCAACTCCCTTAATTGATAATTCACTGTGTTTAAATAAGCTAAGTTGGGCTGTAAAAAGTTAGCAAGAACAATCATTGCCTCGACCCCCTCACTCATCCCCTCTTTAGGTTCGTAATCCTTAAATATTTTTTCACGCAGTGCCAATATCTGATTTATATTTTCGTTTATAAGCCTTAGCTCATCTTTCAATCTAATCTCTCTTTCATCAATCGCCTTCTTTTTTTCATCCAAATTATTAATCTTCTGTTTGCCTAATAAAAGAGCTGCTTCTTTTTGAGCTATTTCTATAGAAATAGTATTAAGACTACTAGTAACCTTCTCTTCATAATGCTTATCTATTAAATCCGTCAACTTGAGCAATATACCAGAAGCCCAAACTTTTTTTTCTTCTCCCAAATTAATACTTATTATTAACATATTTATATTTAAAGGAACCTTGGCAATAAATTGGATCTTGTCATTTTGCAGGCTCAAGTCTATTTTTTTCATTAATTCTTCATTAAAAAAACCATTTATTACCAAATCTTTTATGTTAACCGCAACTTCATTAGAAGCAAGGCCATATGAAGGCGCTTGAATTGTAATTGAACTCGAGTATATTTTTTGAGAAAACTGAATAATGGCTAACCCAGCAAAAAAACATAATAACAGCATACTCATAAAGGTTTTTCTATACTTAAAAATCTTTAAAATTACCTTGCTAACATCTAATTCCATTTCTTTAACATTAAGCATATCTTTTTGCATGCTACCCTTTCTAATCTCTAAATAGAACTTTTTTTAAAATAATTTTTTAATATTTATTTTTAAATAATATCAACTTTTTACCTGAAAGTCAATTCCAAACATCCCTAATTTAAGATCCTAAAAATATGATTTATCATTAGATATATGACCACCGCCAAGAACTATAACAAAATCTGGTTTAGTTTAAACTTTTTCATATTCAGCTTTGGCAGAAAGGGCAGCAAACTTATATTCAATTGGTCTAAGCATTGCATCCGCGGTAAATTTAAAACTGCTCACGAAAAGCAATATTAACCCCATAGTTACCAGAATTTTTCCTGTTTTCTGCTTTTTGGAAAACCATAAAAATAATACACCCGCTAAAAGACTCAAAACAGTCAAAGGCAAAGGAAATAAAAAAGGAGCAATTATTTTTTTAAAAAGAAACATGTTAATTACCTGTTTTTATTATATGCTTTAACCTTTTAAAGTTATGCTTGTTCTGGACGGCCAACACTAGTATATTTAAACCCTAATTTCTTCATCTTTTTTGGATCAAACATATTTCGCGCGTCTATAATAATCGGGTGTTTTAGGAGTTTTTTAATTTTTGTAAGACTTAAATTCTTAAACTCCGGCCATTCGGTAACAATTACCAAAGCATCGCAGCCTTTAATTGCCTCGTAAGCATTTTTACAAAAATTAACATTTGGCAATAATTCTTTGGCATGATCCATTGCCTTTGGATCAAAAGCTTTAACATGCGCACCTTCGGCCTCCAACATGTTTATAATATCAATTGCCGGAGCACTGCGGATATCATCTGTATTGGGTTTAAACGCTATTCCTAAAACTCCGATTTTCTTGTCATTTAGTATCCAAAGTGCCTGCTCTATTTTCTTAAATACTAATTTCCTTTGATTTTCATTGACATTTTCCACTTCTTTTAAAATATCAAAATTACAGCCTAAATTTTGGGCAATCCGAATAAACGCCTGAACATCCTTAGGAAAACAGCTTCCGCCATAACCTATCCCGGCTTTTAAAAAACTGCTGCCGATTCTTTTATCTAAGCCCATACCCTCGGCAACTTTTTCTATGTCCGCGCCAACCTGCTCACAGATATTTGCTACCGCATTAATAAACGAAATTTTTGTTGCCAAAAATGAGTTAGAAGCGTGTTTTATTATTTCCGCGCTTTGAATATTAGTTACTACAATCGGGGCTTTTAATGGTTCATAAAGCTTTACTAGAAGTTTTCTTGCTTTTTCACTTTCAACACCGAGGACAATTCTATCCGGATGCATAAAATCTTCTATGGCTGAGCCTTCTTTTAAAAATTCAGGGTTAGAGGCTACATCAAAATCAATTTTATGATTATTCAGCCGCATTATATACTTAACCCACTTATTAGTCTCAACCGGAACAGTGCTTTTTTCCACTACAACTTTATAATTATTCATATACCGCGCTATATCACGTGAAACTTGTTCAATATATTTTAAATCAGCATCCCCATCAAGTTTAGGCGGAGTTCCCACGGCAATAAAAATAACTTTGGATTTTTGTACTGCGGCTTTCATATCATTTGTAAAGAAAAGCCGCTTGTTCTTTCTGTTTTTAGCAACTAATTCCTCTAATCCTGGTTCATATATCGGAATGATTCCATTATTGAGATCTTCTATTTTCTTTTCATTATTATCAACACAAATAACCGTATTCCCCAGTTCCGCAAAACATGTTCCAGAAACTAATCCTACATATCCTGTTCCCACAATGGCAATATTCATTTTTTTATCCTTTTTTTAGGATTACTAAATTATATGTTTCTTAATTTTTCAGCAAAATACTCCGCTGTTTTCTTAATTCCTTGATCAACTGGAATTAAAGGCTGCCAATTTAATAGTTTCTTTGCTAAAGTGATATCTGGTTTTCTCCGTTTTGGATCATCTTGCGGCAATGATTCAAACTTAATTTTAGACTTAGACCCAAGAGATTTAATCACCATTTCCGCCAAATTCTTCATTTTATACTCACTAGGATTACCTAAATTTACCGGCTGCTTATAATCAACATTCATTAATCGGCAAATTCCTTCAATCAAATCATCAACATAACAAAATGAACGGGTTTGATCACCATCACCGTAAATAGTTAAATCAATATTTTTAAGAGCTGAGACAATAAAATTAGAAACCACACGCCCGTCATCTAACTGCATATCTGGACCATACGTATTAAAAATTCTAATTACCCGCACATCAAGATTATGGCTGCGCATATAAGCATAGGTTAAAGCCTCAGCCGCTCTTTTACTTTCATCATAACAGCTTCTCACCCCTATTGAATTAACATTCCCCCAATAATCTTCTTTCTGCGGATGCACTAAAGGATCTCCGTATATTTCTGAAGTTGATGCAAGGAAAAACTTGGCTTTGTGCATTTTGGCAATGCCCAAACAATTATGAGTTCCATTAAGTCCTGACTTCAATGTCTTAATTGGATATTTTAAATAAAAAACTGGCGAGGCAATTGAAGCAAAATGAAACACCCAATCTAATTTACCACCAAAACAGATTGGGTTTGATATATCATGCTCAACAAGACTAAATTTAAGGTTTTCTAATAAATCTTTAATGTTCTCTTTTTTCCCTGTAATGAAATTATCCAAACATATTACCGAATGCCCATTTTGGATAAACCTCTTACATAAATGCGACCCGAGAAACCCTGATCCGCCTGTAACTAAAATATTCATATTAAATTCCTCTGTAAATTTGCCTTAAATAATAAAAGACATTTTTTAATTTGCGTATGCTTTTTTAATCTTTATTAATCCCAATACATTAACAAAAAACAATCCTATTGCGCAAAAGCAAACCATATACATTACCTGAATTAAGCTATTATGAAAAAATTTTATCAATCCTGCCTGTACAAAAACACAAGCTCCTGCGATATAAATAAATTTCATATTATGTACCGACAAATAATAGTACAAAAACACACTACATAAAGCATAAAACCCCATACTAACCACAAAAGGCAGAACCAAGGGAATACATTCTGGGTATACTGTGCCAGCAAGTGTTTTTAATATAACATTAGGAAACAGCATACAAATGGCTCCGGCAACAAAACACATTATCCCTACAAGCAGCAAGCTTTTTTTAAGAGTACCAGTTGTATCTTTATGTTGCGTGTGTTCAGCCGCTATTTTCGGAAACATCACCATTGTTACAGCCACTGGCAAATAAAGAATTATCTTGCCGATCATTCGAGCTACAGCAAAATATCCCGCTTCCTCTGCTGAAAAATAAGGACTTATCAACTGCAAATCCATATTAGTTAATAAAGTAAAACTAAACAGAGCAATAAAAGCTGGAAAACAATATTTAGCAATATCATTTAAATTAAGTTTAGCATTAGCTCCCACCGCATCTTTTTCTGGTTTAAAGAAAAAATACTTACGCAATGGAATAAAAGAAATGCAGAAACCAATCACGCTAGCTAAAATAAGCGCGGTTAAAGCTCCTTCTACTCTAAATCCTAGTTTAACAAGCAGAACTCCTAACCCAAACCTCGATAAACCGCTAGCAATTGAAGCAGTTCCTAAACTTTTAAATTTCTCTAAGCCTTGTAAAGCTCCCAGGTTTAAAGGAAAAATTGTTGAAATAAACAGCAAAAACCCGACAATAACAATTAGAAAATCATTATTTGTTTTATAATAAGCACTTATATTCGAGCGGAATATAATAAAAACAAGCAGTATGCCTATTCCCACTAATACCAGCTTACCTAAAAATAAGCATAAAAAAGCCTGAATATTACTGTATTTTTTTTCCGCCTTAAAACTGGCAATAAACTTAATTACAACTGCTTGCAAGGTTCCAGTTGGCATAGCTGTTATTATAGTTAAACCTAGTAATTTATCTAATAATCCAAAATCAACAGGAGTCAGAAATCTAACCATAAATAACTGATAAAATAAATTGAACAGGTTAGCTAAAGTTGTGGCTACAAGCATTATCCCGGCATTTTTTATAAATGATTTTTTCTTCACTGTTTATCGGTCTTTTCTTGATTGATATATAAAAAAACATTTTACCACTAGAGGCGACACATGTCAATGGAATCACCATAACATACTAGAGTTAAAATAGTTAAATTAAAACTCGTTTCTTATTTAAGATTTATACAATAATTACAAACTATCCATACTTCCGCTGCAATACCCCTCAACATCAATACAAATAGCGTTAAAACCTAATTTTTTAATTTTTTGGATCAGCTTTTTATCCAAAATTTTAAATAATTCCTTAATTTCATTCTTACTAACCTCAATTCTGGCAATGCGTTTATGCATCCGTACCCGTACTTGCTTAAAACCATAAGATTTAATCATTGCCTCAGCACAATCAACTGCTTCTAAATCTATATTATTCAAAATCGTTCCATAAGAAAATCTGGTAGCCAGACAACTCGATGATCCATGATCCCACTGTTTAAACCCAAAATACCTGAGCAATTGCCTTATTTCTGGTTTTGTAAGCTTAGATTCCGCCAAGGGAGAACTTATCCCTAACTCCAGCAATGCTTGTTTGCCTGGTCTGTGCTCACTTAAATCATCAAAATTAGAGCCTTCAATTACATGTTTAAGCTTATTGGTTTTAGCAATTTTTAGCAATGCCTGCATAATCAGCTTTTTGCAAATATAGCATCTGTTTTTCGGATTTTTACTGATCTTACTGTTTTTAAGCACATCAAGTTTTATTACTTTATATCTACAGCCGATTTGTCGAGCTGTTTTAATTGCCGAATCCAATTCAGGCTGAGGAAAGAAAGCTGATGCGATAATCACCGCTAAGCTATTTTCAGCCAATACATCATGCGCCGCTTTTAATAATAAAGTACTATCAATACCTCCGGAAAAAGCCACAACCACGCTTTTTAAAGATAAAAGCTGTTTTTTAAGCAACTTTAGCTTATTTTCTATTTTTTTATCCAGCATTAGGCTCTTGATCATTAATCGAATTTATTTTATAGGCAGGAAATAATTAACTTTGCCCCGTTTTATCCCCATTTTAATCGCAACGCATATGCAAGCCCTTGGCTGCTAAATACTTTTTAGTCTGTTGAATCTTGTACTTCCCATAATGAAAAATCGAAGCTGCTAAAACCGCGTCTGCTTTACCTTTGGATAATCCGTCATAAAGATGTTCCAATGTCCCAGCACCGCCTGAAGCAATCACCGGAATATTAACCGCTTCACTTACCGCCCTTGTCAGCTCAAGATCATAACCAGATTGCGTGCCGTCTTTATCCATGCTGGTTAACAGGATTTCCCCTGCGCCCAGAGCCTCAGCTTTTTTAACCCACTCAATAACATCAATTCCAGTAGGTTTTCTCCCTCCATAAATATAGACTTCCCACTTAATAGCTGATGGCTGATGGCTGATGGCTAATGGTCTTCTTTTG
>JAHITE010000029.1 GCA_018817585.1 Candidatus Omnitrophota bacterium | reverse complement strand
CTTCTTCATTTATTCGTGCGAAATCAGAAATTTCTTTTTTTGTTTTTGGGCCATCCCTCAATGCAATCAAAATAGAGATGCTTACTAAGCTGTTAACCTTAGTATGCAAAATTTTGTTTTCGGCTGTTAAATTTTTTACTTTCATATCAACATTATGCAATCTTGCTTGCATATCATTAATCAAGCCAGCTAATTCGCTTGCCTTATAACTAACATGTTCTGGCTCAATAATCTCTACAGAGCTTGGCATGTAATCAAAACAAAATCCGATTAATACAGAAGCGTCTTTTACTACAATCTCAGCTTCTGTAAAGACATTCCATAAACTTTCCACTTCTTTTGGTTCAAAGATTTTTGCTTTTAGTAACTTTAAATCTTCATAATCTTTCATCTGCTCAATAACTGCCTTCATTGTGTTAAGAACATGCTCTTTTGGTTTTCCAAGTATCTCAATTATAACACGACAATGTAAGCTGCCTTTTTCAATTTCTTCTTTTAGATTGAATTCTTCTTTTTTGTCTGCCATAGCTATGCATGAATAAGGCGTGGTTTAAATATTTTGTTGTTTGTTATAACGTAATACTTTAGTATTCTGGAGGGTTATTTATTATGTTAAATAACCCGTTCAGTACGTTCTTTTTCTGCAATCTCAATGTTTGGATTATAGACATCAATATAGCTGTGGCATTTGCCCCTCTTGGGCTTCTTGATCCTCTGCTGATTTTTCTTATTATCACCAATTCTCTCAGTTCTCTTTCACTAATATTATTAGTCGAATCAATATCTGGATCAGTTACAAACCTAAACAGATTTTCTACATCTCTATAATACAAATTATCTACAAATTTCCTAACAGTACTATGTTTATAATGTCTTGCTGTAAGTTGAAATATTTCTCCCTTAAGCTGTTCTACCTGTTCTAAACTGCCTTTATGATTTAGCCCTTTGGCTAAATCATATATCTCTTTTAACTTTCTTTTTACATATTTTCCTTCAGCTCCAAAGTCCCTATCCAGTTCTTTGGAGTTTTTTAAAATATGTGACCAACAAAACTGCAATAAAAATCCTGATTTTTCTGCTAACGTCTTAAAAGCCGAAAACCTATCAACCACTAAAACAGTATTTTTTTGCTTTTTTCCGAATATAGACAGCGCTACTTTGTGATTATTCCTTTTGCGGATCTTATAGAGTACAACACCAACCGCAATAAACACCCACACAAAATAATTCTTGCCATCGACACGCCATGAAGTTGTATCACTATATTTTACTCTTGCTAATTTTACTAATTTTTCAAGATGGAAATAATAATCGCCAAAGGCGATTACAAGCTGTTTTAGAATGCCAACAATAGCGCCCTCACTGATTTTAAGATTATACATCATCATAAAATAATCGCAGACCTTGTTGCCAGGTAATCTAAGGCCTAATCGAAGATACATAACCAAAAGCATAAGATTTAAGCCAAATCTTGCATTAGGCAAGACATTTGGAACTTCCGGCTCTACAAGTTTTTTGCATTTTGGGCAATATTTTCTGTGGATATCATATTGTGTTGTTTTAACTTTGGAAGTTAGTTTGATATTAGTAACATGCCTTGATCTTATCTCCTGAGTTTTTCCAGATAATCGTGTGTTACAATGGGGGCATTTGCTTAGTTTAAGAGATTTGATATAATCAATTCTTTCTGGAATGCGTCTAGCATAACCTTTATGGCCTTTAGGCGCGCCTAAAGGTTTAGGTTTTTTCTTTGAATTTGGCTTAATATTCATAGCTTCCTTAAGATTAGCAACTGTTTTAGAATACTTAGCTTTGAATTCTTCGAACTCTTTCTCTACTTTCTTAAGACGTTCAACTTCTTGTTCAAGCTCTTTAATTTTCTCCTTTAATTCCTTAGTTTTATCGTCATTATTCATTCTATCAACACAACTTTCACTTTTTTGTTAGCCCAATGTTTAGGAACGTAAATTTGGGCTCCATTACCACTGTATTTAGCAGTTTTTTCGACAACTTCATGTCCTTCTATTTTCATTTGAATTAATTTTCTTTTCATGTAGCTACAATGTAGCTACACCAATTAATAAAGATTTCTGTACTGCAGAATATATGTTAAAAAAGCTTCAGAGAGCTAAAGTATTACAAAAAATCAAAAACTTTATATAGTCATTTTCTAATAAAGGCAACGAGGTGATTTGATATGGTTCATTCACATAAACATTGGATAAGCTTAATTCTTGGATTATTTGTGTTAGCAATTGGCATTATTCCGTTAT
>JAHITE010000028.1 GCA_018817585.1 Candidatus Omnitrophota bacterium | reverse complement strand
AGACTTAAATTTATTTTGGGAAGCTTTGCAAAAAATGTTTGATCATGACCATTCCGCAGCGCGGGGGTTGATGAGTACTCGCGCTTTAATTATTTTTGAACATGGTTCAGCATTGGGGACAGCAAATGCGGCTACGCTTTTTGATCGGGTAGATGTTAAACGTGCTACCGAAGGCCCGGCGCGTAAATTTTCCGACTTCCATATTTTGCTTGATGGCGAACCTGTAACTGAAATTTTAAAGCTAATTAAATTGAAAGAAAAAGAATAATTACAGATAGGATAAAAAGTCGGATGATATATTCGGAAGACGATTTTATTCAGCTTTCGGCGTTGCAGCATTTTATGTTTTGCCGTCGGCAGTGCGCTTTGATTCATATTGAGCAGGTGTGGGTTGAAAATCTATTCACTGCTGAGGGCAGAGTTATGCACGATAAGGCGCATGAAGAGCGTGTTGAGACAAGGGATGGGGTGCGGATTGAACGAGGAATTCCTTTGCGGTCTAATGAGCTTGGCCTAAACGGAAAAGCTGATGTTGTCGAGTTTCATCAGGTGCTGGGACGCCCTTTCCAATAGAGTATAAGCGCGGTAAACCTAAGACTGATGACTGCGATAAGGTACAGCTTTGCGCTCAAGGTTTGTGCCTTGAGGAGATGCTGGGAATAAATATTCTTAAAGGCGCTATTTTCTATGGGAGAATAAAACATCGTTTGGAAGTTGAATTGAATGAAGATCTACGAAATACTACTAAGGAAACAATAAAGCAGGTGCATAATTTTATTAAACAAGGAAAAACCCCTTTGCCGGTCTATATGAAAAAATGCGAAAGCTGTTCGCTGATTTCGGTTTGTATGCCGAAATCAATGGGAAAGTCACAATCTGTTCGAGAGTATCTTGAACAACAGTTGAGAGAGTTATGAAAAAATATCTGAACACGTTATTTGTCACTACACAGGGAGCGTATCTTTCTAAACAAGGAGAAACGGTTGTGGTTTCTGTTGAAAAAGAAACGCGGCTGCAATTGCCGATTCATACCATTAGCGGAATCGTATGCTTTGGTAATGTGGGGATGAGTCCATTTCTTATGGGGCATTGCGCGGAAAACAATGTCGCGATCAGTTTTTTGACGGAATATGGACGTTTTCTTGCCGGAGTTCACGGAAAAACCCGCGGCAATGTCTTACTGCGTCGAGAACAATATCGCCGAGCGGATGATTTAAAATTTTCTGCCGGGATAGCACGGTTTGTCTTAACCGGTAAGATTGCCAATTGCCGCACGGTATTGCAAAGAGCATTGCGTGACCACGATGAAAAAATAAACACTGATGCAGTGGAGAGGGCTTCAACAAGGCTTAAATATTCTTTGGAACAGCTTCAACGAACTAACGACTTGGACGCGATCCGCGGGATAGAAGGGGAAAGTGCTCATACATATTTTGATGTGTTTAATAATCTCATCGTTGGACAAAAAAATGATTTCGTATTTGAAGAGCGCAATCGCCGTCCGCCATTAGACAGGGTAAATTGTTTATTGTCATTTGTGTACACATTACTGACGCATGATGTACGTTCGGCATTAGAATCTGTTGGTCTTGATTCAGCGGTTGGTTTTTTGCATCGAGACCGCCCGGGACGCGCTAGTTTGGCATTGGATATAATGGAGGAATTTCGTCCGTTTTTAGCTGACCGGCTGGTGCTGTCATTGATTAATCGTGAACAGGTTCAGAAAAAGGGTTTTACTGTGTCTTCATCAGGCGCGGTGATGATGGATGATGATACTAGAAAAACGGTTTTAGTCGCATATCAAAGCAGAAAACAGGAGGAAATAACGCATCCGTATTTACAGGAGAGTGTTCCTGTAGGATTATTGTTTTATGTGCAGGCATTATTGCTTGCGAGATATTTTCGAGGTGATATTGACGGATACCCTGTGTTTATTTGGAAATGAACCTACTTAAAGATCGGTGAAAGTTATGCTTGTTTTAGTTAGTTATGATGTAAAAATGGATGATAAAAAAGGCGCTAAAAGATTGAGGCATGTTTCCAAAGCATGCAAAAATTATGGACAGCGGGTACAATATTCTGTTTTCGAGTGTAATGTTGATCCGGCGCAGTGGACTGTTCTGCGGCAGACATTAATCAGTAAAATAGATGTAACTAAGGACAGCTTACGATTTTATTTTCTTGGCGCGAATTGGCGAAGAAGAATTGAGCATATTGGCGCAAAGGAAATTACTGATTTAGAAGGGCCGTTAATTATTTAATTTTGCCAGTGCGAACCATAAGCAAATAAGGTCTTCTCTAAAGGTTCGCATTTTTCGATTGCTCTTTGACAATCAAGGGGTTGTGTTTCTTTATGAAACGTTCGAGGATAGGAAACAATAAGAGATTTAAAGGTTCGCAAAAATGACATTTTAACTATTTGAAATTAAAAGATTAATAAAGCAATAGTCGCGCCCCATGCGGGCGCGTGGATTGAAACTTTGACATT
>JAHITE010000027.1 GCA_018817585.1 Candidatus Omnitrophota bacterium | reverse complement strand
TCCGAAATATCTGCGACCTAGCAGATGTTTTCGGAATCCTTAGTGAGAACGCGCGGTTGAGACTGCACGATGCAGGCTCAGGCTTAGCGAAAAGACGTGTTTTTGCCCGTAGCCAAAGTGGATAGCTATGCGTTTTTTATTATCTTTATAATCTTAGCAATATCACTCTGCTTTAGCAAAGGATGACACGGCAGCGTTAATAAATGTCCTGCTAAATAAACCGCATTTGGGAAATTGCCCCAAGCATACCCCAAATCAAACATATGATGCAATGGCTTAAGATACATCCGCGAAGTTTCAATCCCCGCCTGTTTTAATTTTAGTTCTACCCGCTGTCTTTTTTTAAGATCTCGAAATACTATCGGCAAGCGGTTAAAAGCCGGCTTGGAATTTTCTGCTATTTGCGGCAAAATCAATTGTTTTTCAGAGCTAAGTGCCGCGATTAAGCGCGTCCCGTTTTCATATCTCTTATCCGATACTGTCCCCAATTTTTTAAACAAAGAATATGCCAGATGCGCCTGTAATCCAGTATACTCCTTGACCTCAACATTGTCCGGAGGAGAAGTTTCTTTAAAACGCTCGACAATCGGATATAACAACCCATAAACAATGGGATTAACTATCACTGATAAAACAATCAGCTTAATGAAAATTTCTATTTTCATTATCAAGCTTTGTTTTTTAGATTTAATTACTTGCGCTTTTATTTTTTCAGCTATAGAAATATCATTAGTTACAATAATCCCTCCGCCAAAAGTCGATAAATTTTTCCCCTTATTCAGGCTAAAGAAGCTTAAATGCCCCAGATTCCCCACAGGCTTATTATTTATCATTGTCCCCATACTTTGACAAGCATCTTCGATAATTATTATATCCGGATATTTACTTTTAATTTTTTCAATATCAACAGCGGCGATGCCAAACATATGCACTGCGATTAGACAAAGCGTATTTGGGCAAACAACTTTATCCAGGAAATTACTGTCAAAATTAAAATCCTCCGGAGACACCTCGCAAAGAACAGGTTTTAATCCCGCTTTTTGAATCGCGACAATCAATGATCCGGCAGTATATGCGGGCAGAATTACTTCTGTTTTTGAAGCTTTATTTTTAAGCGCTTCTAAAATCGCGGACAAACAGCTCAGGCCCGAGTTTAGAAAAAAAACATGCTCGGATTCAGTATATTCTCGCACTTTCTTTTTCAATTTAAAGACAATTTGTTTATCATCAAACAAGCTTGTCAGGCATGTCAAAATACTCATAATCGGCAGTTTTGTCCCGCTAATTGGAATTTTCTTAATCATTATCATATCCTTTGGGCTTGAATCACAAAAATTGGCGCTAAATTATTATACGGAAAACCAATTTCTATTTTTTTAATCACTTTAAAATTATTCATTTCCAAATACTTTACTATTTTCTTATAGCTATAGGTTCGCAACGGTAAATCTTTAACTGTGGGATCATAATATTTAGCAAATTTATATTTTAGATAAAGCAAGGGATTAAAGCTATTGCGAATATCAACGATTATCTTAGCATTTCTCCTAACAACTCTTGAAATTTCTTTTATTGTTTGTAAAACCATCTCTTCTCTGGGTAAATTAAAAAAAACATTAATACAGATAACCCGATCAAAAAAATCATCACTAAACGGAAGTTTCGCCGCGTCCGCCTGAGTAAGTTTTACATTCTGAATATTATTTTTATCAAGTTTGATCTGCGCCCTTACCAATATATCATTCCAGATATCTATACCGTAGATATCAAGTTTTGGTTTCAAACCAGCTAGTTTTAATAACAGTAACCCCTCACCGCAGCCAACTTCCAGGACTTTTCCCGCGGCATCAGCAGATAAAGCCATGACTTTATCTCTTACCGCGTTTTGCCATACACCGGCAGAATACTCTCCTTGTTCATCTGGTCTTGATAATTTTCGATGAATCCAAAAATAAAGTTTATCCAACATTATTATCCTTTTTTAGTAAATTAATTACTGTTTTTGCCACAGTTTCTGTGTCTATTGATTTCATGCACTTCATATTATCACAAAAAACCTGTTCACAAGGAGCACATTCTTGTTTATTGTAAAAAACTTTTGCCTGGTCAAATATAATCCGCGGATCAAAACGCTTAATATCTCCTGGCCCTAACAAAGCAATCAAAGGTGTTTTTAAAATAGCGGCAATATGCATTGGCCCAGTATCATTGGTAATAAAAACATTACACCTGGATATCAAAGCAGCTGTTTGCTTAATATTAAGTTTATTTACAAAAGAAATAGTTTTTCCCGGCAAAATCTGGACAAGTCTTTGCCCCAGAGATAATTCATTATATCCTCCGGTAATCACAAAATAACAATTTATTGTTTTACCGACTTGTTCAATCAGCTGACAAAACCTTTCTATTGGCCAGCGGCGTGTCGGCATACCTCCGGGATGTATGCCGATAATAATCGAATCTTTCCTGATATTTTTTTCCTGCAGTTTCTGCTTAATATCAGCTAAATCGCTCTCCCTGACCTTAAAATTAATTTTTCTCTCAACCCCCACAGCGCCTAAAGCCTCAACCAAATCAATATCATACTCCGATTCATATTTTTCTCCGATTTGGGTTTCCGGGATTTTTATATCAAAAAAGTTTCCTCTTTTTTCCGTATCTCTACCCGCGGCTTTACGCGGTTTAATGAATTTTATTAATGCGTGCATTTTATGAGCGCTTTTATCACTGACCAGAGTGCGCATATTAATCGCGATATCAAACTTTTCCATTCTTAATTTTATTAAACCAATAATTTGCCCCCAAAAATTAGCCCTTCTGATAATCCCCCCGTAATTGAGATCTAAACAGACGAGTTTATCAATAAATTCAAAATTCTGGGCAAGCTCATAAACTTTTGAGGAAGTTAACATCCAGATCCTTGCTTCAGGAAAAGAGCTGCGCAATGCTTTTAAAGCAGGAATTGATAAAAGTAAATCGCCGATTCCCGCTAAATTTATTATCAGTATTTTTTTATAGTTCATAGCTTTTTTATCTTCCAGATAAGATTTAATGCTAATAAATTTCTCAATAAAAAAATGCCTGCCAAATACGGTCTGGTTGTATCCGCGCATTTAAAACTAAATTTAAAGTTATGCTGTTTTAATATCAGCTCAAACTTTCTGCGGCTTATAAGCCCATAATGCAAATCTGTTTTGCGAATTTTCTCTTTAAATATTAGATATTTTAGTTTAGAATAAATCTCACCAATACTTTCCCTGATTGCGTTCGGAGTAAAAATCACCCCTTCTCCCCCAGGTTTTAAAACCCGCACAATCTCTTCCAAAAGAAGTTTTTTTTCAGGATCAGTTATATGCTCAACAAAATCAGCAATTACCACCTTATCAAAACAACTGTCTTTGAAAGGCAAGCTTAATGCGCTAGCTGTTACAAAAACGCTGTTTTGCTCAGTTTTAAACCGCTTTGCTAAAAGTTTAGCAACTTTCAGCGATTCATGTGAATAATCCAGGCCATAGACCATAGAGTTTTGCTTAGCAGCGGCATAAGCAAAGGTTCCCACGCCGCAACCAACGTCTAAAATTTTCTGATTAGGCTGAGGATCAAGCAAATCAACTACAATCTCAATCCGTCTCTTCTGCGCGAGAGTTTTCGGCTGATAATAATTATCTATCTGAACCTGCAGACCCTCAACTAAAACATTCTGGTCATAAACTTTAGCATTTATCTCACGCGCCATTTTCACCTGCTAATCTTAGCACTGCTTGATAAACATCCTCTACAGTTATCGCATCAATGCCTTGTTTGCGCACAATCTCGAATTTATCACAGCGCGGCCCCCAATATCTAATATCATCCAATGAATCAAATAAACCCGTAATCGCCACAACCGAAATGTTTAAAGCACAAGCTATATGCATTGGGCCAGTAATATTTCCTACATACATTGACGCTCTTTTTAATACAGAAACCAGTTCAGTTAATTTAATATCTAAACAAACTGCAGGCTTACTTTTCATTTGACAAAGAATATCAGCGATTAGCTCTTTTTCTTTAGCTGTGCCTGTTAAAATAATTTTAGCTTTAAGCTGGCTAGTCAATAATTCACCCAGTTTGGCAAAACTATGTTTTGACCAGCGAAGAATCTCTTGCCTTGCCCCAGGATGAATAACTATTGTCATCCCCGCAAGATTGTTATCTAAATAAAATTTATCAGCGAATTTTTCCCCCTGAATTGTTATCGAAACTTCTAGCTTTTTATTATCAATATCTGCTCCGGCCTTTTGCGCGGCTAGCAAGGTAAAATCAATCTCATGCCGGGGGTTTTCCCTGCGATCATCTTTAATCTTTTTAGTTAAAAAAAACCCGCCTCCCGCGCCGATAAAACCTATCCGACAATCAGCTCTGCTTTGAAAAAGTATCGCATTCTGCTTAAACCCGGCGTGTAAAGCAATTGCCAAATCATATTTTGTATTTAAAACTTCCTTTTCCTCTGTGAGAATTTTATCAATATTCGGATTATTAAGCACTAAATCTTTGGCGTATTTATTAACCAATAAGTGAATTTTCGCGTCAAAATATTTCTGTCTTAAAGCACGTAAAGCCGGAGTAGAAAGCACCAGGTCACCCACTCTATCATTACGCACTACTAAAATATTTTTCGCGGTATTTTCATCCCAGGTTTTTGAACTAGCTGCAAACCTTAGTAATCTTACCGCTGCAAAAAAAATAGTCCCGATTGCATCCAACAAAACATATTTACTTCCGCGAATTATCCCAATAATCCAGCCTAAATTAAGAAAATGAATTAATCGCTTAATTCTGCTTTTTATTTTTTTCATCTTTTTTTCCTAAAATAGAATAATAGATATTCTCAATTAAAACCGTGTTTTTTCGCGCGTCAAAAAAATGCTCTGCTCTTTTGCGCGAGACTAAGCGAATGCTGTCTTGAAGGCCTTTATTATTCCTAATCTTGTTGATAATTCTCGCAAGATCTTTTTCATCATTATTTTTAAACGCGAACTTTTTCAAATCATACCCTAATGCTTCTAAATTCTCCGGATGATTCGATACTATTGCTATTTTTCCCATAGCCATTGCTTCAATAATAATTCGCGATAAACCTTCGCCCTGAACTGATGGCAAAACTACCATATCAACTGTATTTATTTCATCACGTATATTTTGCTGATAAGGCTTAAACTCTATCCGCTTATCGATTTCTGCCATTTTTTTAAGTTCCGCAATATATTTTTCCTCCCCGCTGCCCATAATCAAAAGACTGATCTCACCTTCAAAATACATACATGCCTTGATCAATACATCAATTCCCTTGCGTTTCACAATCCTGCCAAAGTAACCAATGCGTAAAGTTTTATTTTCATCCTGCTTATAAGCTAAAGGCTTGAATTCATCCAGATCTACAGCATTATAAACCACTGAGATTTTATTTTTTTTATCCATACCTTTAAACCGGAAAGTCAGTGACCTTGAAACCGCGATCATTCTATCGGTTAATTGATATACGATCTTATCTATCCAGCTTACTTTATCGCTAACCCTTAAATGCAGGATTACTCTGACTTTTAGAAAAAATCGCACGATTCCGGCATAAGCAGTTTCCCGCGGAGAATCAGCGTGAATAATATCAATCTCTTTGGCTTTGACAATTGACTTAAGTTTGAATAAAGCCGCTAATACTTTAAATGTGTTTATTGAGCGTATTCTGGGAAAACTCAAAACAATCACTTCCATCCCCATTTTTTCTAGTTCCTGGGCTACTTCCCCTTTTTCCGGAACAATAACAAGCGGAATAAATTTCTGCTTATTCAGATACTTAAGTAATAAAAGCAGACTTCTCTGCCCCCCGCCTTTCAAATCGCCAAAACTGCTGATAAATAATATGTTATATTGTTTTTTTATATTTTTTTCCATAATATAATTCCAAATATAATTTTGTAATTGCTTTTAACATACCCTCTTTTGAAAATTTTTTTTCCACGGTTAACCGGGCTTTTTCACCCATGGTTTTTGTCCTAGGCCAGTCATTACACATCGCGATAATTGCCTGAGCAATTGATTTTGAATCATAGGGTTTTACCAAAATCCCATTCTTCTTATTTTCAATAATTTCCGGAATGCCGCCGACATTAGTCCCAATAACCGGAATCCCGCCGGCCATTGCCTCAAGCAATGCCAAACCAAGGCCTTCACGCTCACAAGATGGCAGCACACCGATATCAAAAGTACCAATCAATGCTTCAATATTTTTCACATTACCCATAAACGAAACATACTCAGCTATTCCCAGTGTCCTGGCCTGTTCTTCTAATTGCTGTCTTAAAACACCGTCTCCCACAAGCATAAATCTTACTTTATCCGGCAGTGCGCCTAAAACTTCTTTTGCCGCTTCCAATAAATATTTATGCCCCTTATGTTCAACCAAAGAAGCGACACAGCCGATAGTAAATCTTTTATTTTCCTGTTTTTTTACAGAGGACACAACTTCAAACTTATTCACATCTATCCCATTATAAATCACCTGGATTTTACGCGGATCAATATTCTCATTTTTTCTAACAAAATCAGCAACCGCTTTGGAACAACAAATAATTTTTTTTGTAAACAAACTAAATATTTTTTCAATAAACAGCTGCTTTTTATTGTAATTATAATAAGTTGAATGAATATGCGCTATAATTACTTTAACTCCGGCAAAAAATGCGGTTAACCTGCCGATTGTTGTTGCTGTATATCCATGGGTATGCGCTATATCGATCTTATTGGTTTTAAATTTTTGACAAAGCTTAATTAAAAACAAAAGATCTCTCGCGGATTTCATATGTAGATTTTCTATGGCGACACCATTTGCCTCCAGCTGATCATAAATATTACCGCCTCGGGACAAACACCAAACCTGCAGATTAAATTTTTCGCTATCCAAACCAGTGACAATACTCGCTATGACTCTTTCCAAACCTCCGGTTTTTAAATCCTCGACGATATGGACAATATTTATCTTCATTATCTATCTTTCTGGGCAATCCCAAAAATAACCGGAGTTAGAATTTTAGGAGCAACAAACCCTTGATACCACATCAGTTTTCCTAAGACAAATCTGATACATTTAGCCACTATCTTATTTAAAAATCCCTTATCCACACTAGGCAATATCTCTATTTTTCTAAAACCGCTAAGATACAGAATCTGGTAAAAGCTTTTTTCCGTAACGCAAAATTCATGCGTAAAATCAGCGTAACGCAGCCTTATCGACATCGGGTTTCCGCAATTAGGCGTGCGTAAAAACACTTGCCCTCCGGGTTTTAAAGCGCTGTGAATCAATTTAAGGAATTTTATAACGTTTTCTTTTTTAATATGTTCTAAGACATCATGGGAAGCTACCAGATCAAATTCTTCTTTATGTTGTCCTAAAAACTCAAAAGCATCCACGTTTAAAATTTCCGTCTTTATCTTTTGCTTGCAAAATTCTACCTGCTGCGCGGAAATATCAATGCCTGTAAAATTATTATAACCTTTATCTTTTAGATAATAAAGAAAATGTCCGCCCCCGCAACCCACATCCAGAATTTTTGCGTCCTTATTTTTTGGCATATAAGCATTATATGCCCGGTCAAAGTTCTTGGCATGGTCTAAATATTCCGCTTCTGTAAACTTATTTGATTTGCGAAACACTGCCTCAAAATATTCGTCATATTGTTCTGGCATATTAACTTTCTCCGTTTACGGTTCTGATTATCTGCTTAATTCTCTGCGTATAAGTATGTTTTTCAATCACTTGTTCATATCCGGCTTCAGCCGTACTTTTCGCTTTACCCGGATTATCCAGAAGATATTTAATCTGAGCTCTTAATCCGTCTCCATTTTCATAAACCGATAAATGTTTATTGTTTTCAAAATTCAGGAAAACATCTTTTTGATTATCCACTAAAACAGCACATTTACAAGCCAATGCTTCATAAACTTTGGGGCTGACTTGATAACAGATATTTTTCCCATCATTATAATGCGCTACAATAACCAATTTCGCCGCTGCGTATATTTTCAGCCATAGCTCTGGTTTAATATTTCCCGCGTATTTTATTCTTTTCTTAAGCAAAGAATGATATTTCAGCTGTTCCCATCCCGGGCCCCAAATACCAAGATCAAAATCAGCTATCTGCTCCAGAATCTTTTCCCGGTTTTCATAAAATGAGCCGACAAATACAATATCATTGCCATACATTTTCAATTCATGCTTTGTGATTTCAACTGGTTTATGCAATTCTGGGTCGCAGGCAAAAGGCAGCCAACTGATATTTTTCAGGTTCAAATCACTTAAAAGCTCTATGGCCTCAGTGCCTCCGCAAAAAACATAATCATAATCTACCGCAAGATTATACAGAATTAAAAAATTATTAGATTTTCTATAAATATTCGGCGCGTCCGTTGTCCAAAGAACTATTTTTATTCCTTGATTTTTGAGACAACGGATTGTTTTTTTATCAATCGTATATCCGCCGGCGACAATGCATAAATCCGGATTTTCTTTTACCGCGAGTTTAAGCAAACGCGTATTTAATTGTTGCGAATCCCAGGCTTGTAAAAAAGCTGATTTTTCACGGAATCTTCCCGACAAAACAAAACTCCGGTCATCAAAAGCAATGCACTCATGTCCTAGCTGGCGAATTGCTTTTTCACAATATTCCGTAATACTAATAAAATTAGGATTATGATAAGAAACAAAAAGTATTTTCATTAACCTTCATACAGCTCCTCATAGTTTTTTATCATTGTTTTAAAGGAAAATTTATCTTCCATTAGTTGTCTAGCGACTTGGCCCATGGCAATTGCTTTGGCCTTATTATCCAGGCAATATTCAATAGCAGTTTTAATCTGTGCTGAATTTTCCGGATCAATCAATATCCCGGTTTTATTATTTATTATTTTTTCCGGAATCCCTCCGATTCTAGTGGCAATCACTGGTTTTCCCCGCGCCATTGCCTCAGACAACGCAATTGGGTCAGCCTCTTCAATTGAAGGAAAAACAAACAAGTCTATTGCATCCAGAATATCCGGAATATCCTGCCTGAATCCGGCAAAAATAACCTGCTGGCTTATTGTTTTGCCGCTCAGAAATTTATCAAATTCAGGTTTTAGATCAGCAACATCCGCTCCAACTAACAGCAGTTTACATTTATTGTTTTTTAACTCTGCCAAGGCTTCCAGCAAATAGATTATCCCTTTAAATTTTGTAAAATTTCCCACACTACCCAAAAGAAATTCAGAATCATCAATATTAAACTCATGGCGTATTTTATTTAGATTCTGCTTATCCGGGCTGTTAAAGAAAATATTTAACGGACAATTATACACTACTTTTACCTTGTTTTCAGGCACCTTGGTTATTTGTTTAAATTCATTGGCCATAACCTCTGAGACACAGGCAAAATAAGCAGCTTTTTTAAAAAACAATCTTTCATATTTCAGTTTATGCGAATCCACCCATTTAAAATATGAGCGGCTGTGTAAAGTAACCACAACCCTGACTTTTTTAAAAAAAGCTGTTAAAAAAGCATAGCAGTCCGCGTCCCAATTATGCGCATGAATTACTTGAATTTTATGTTTCCACACAATTCTAATCAGTTTTAGCAGCAATTTTAAATGATTTATTCTACTACTGCCCTGCATCTTAGAATTCAGGTTTATCACCTTGATCCCCTGATGCTCTAGTCTTTGCACCAAAGGGCCTTGTCTGCCCACATAATGCGCGCAGATAACTTCATGTCCCAATTGAGCCAGACCAGTAGCTACCAGGTAAAGCGAATTAGCCGGACCACTTATTTCTTCAAGACTGGAAACAATTTGCAATATATTCATTTTTTCTTTATTCTGGACATTAAAATATCCTCTGTTTGCCGCACAACTCTCTCCCAATTGTAAAAATCAACTATTGTCTTTCTAGCATGCTTGCCCATATCCATTGCTTTTTTCGGATTTTTTTTGCAATCTAAAATTTTATCAATAATATCTTCAATCATGTTATCAGTAAGCATTCCATTAATATTATCTTCAATGATACTGGCAATTTGTCCGATATTTGAAGCAATTACTGGTTTAGCACAAGCCATATAATCAAATAGTTTTAAAGGCGATATATAACAGCCGTATTTTGACCATTGATAACTATTGTATAAACATAAACACAAATCAGCATTGTTAATATAACTCGGCATACTTAAATAATTAACTTTTGATAATACCGCGATATTTTCTTCCTGAGGAAACTCAAACCCCTGTTCACTGCTAATAAAAACAAACATTATATCCTGGTCAATTTCCTGAATCTTCTTTGCCACATTATACATTAATTCCATTGCCTGCTGCGGTAGCGTCGGATTACCAGCCCAAAGCACAGTAAACTTGTTTTTCCAGGCAGCCGGCTTCTGCTGTAAGGCATTATTTGGATTAAACAGCTGTGGATCACTGCCATTGGGAACAAAATAAGTGTTTTTAATTCTTAAAACATCTTGGCTGTATTTTCTCATTTCTTCTGAAACACAGATCGCTCCATCCACAAAAAAACTGTAAAATCTTCTTTTTTGATTTTGAATTTTAATTTCATTGTTTATCTCCGTAGGATCTGATTCTCCGGCAAAAAGCAGCTGTTCTTCCAAAGGCGCGTTTATTTCCCAAACCACCGGCAAATGAAATGGCTTAACCCATTTCCAGATAGCAGTATGTTCAAAATAACTCATTAGTCTAATATACAAAATATCCGCGTCTCTGATCATTTTCAAACAACCAAATCTGTTAGGCGGATATTTAACACAATCCGGATTTTTATCGTTAATGCAGGTTAATAATTTATGACCTCTCCGGACTAATCCGCGGGCGATTTGATAACCATGCACCGACGCGCTAGCGCTAACCGGATAATATTCTGGATAAAAAAAACCTATTTTCATTGCCATTCTAATCCTTTTAAATACGTCTATAGATCTTAAAAATATTCCGATTACCCTCTTGTCCGATTAACTTAAAGCTGTCCAGACAAGAATTTTCAATTATAAAAGCAACAAACTCTTCTCCTGAGAAATTGCGATATGCGCCTTGCATAAGACTGTGATCTTGCGAATGAGACTGAAAATACATTTCTCTCATTTTAAGCTTAGCTAATATTTTTTTAAATTTGCTAAATGTTTCTTTATCCCGAATAAACCAATGAAATATTGACAAAGCAATAACAACATCAAAGTCCTGCTGCTCATTTAAAAATTCAAGAACATTAGCTTTAATTGCTTTAAAATTTTTACCAGTACTTTTTTTAAGTTTCTCCAAAAAATAAAAACAATCCTGATTCTGTTCAATTGCCGTGCAATCAAAGCCCAGGTCCTCAAATCTATGACAAAAATACCCCCAATGACTGCCAATATCAAGCATTTTACCACCACTGACAGCTAAATGCGCTTTTATAATTTCAAATCTCCCCTTATGCCTACTCGGGATATCCTGTAAATCAAGATGCGCTAGTGGCGCATAGACCATTCCCTGATTAAGCATCGCATAGTTTAAAATCTCCTTTTTGAACTCAATCCATTTTTGATGACGGGCCGTTATTTTAATCGGTATTTCCCTTATATCCAACAACTTTGCACAAGCTAAACGATGCCTGCCATGATTCAATAGAATAATCCCGTCCCGACCAATATTGACTGTGATTTCGTCTTTTGAGTTTTGCGCCCGATACCCATTTTCTTGCATATCGCTAATCAGCAGATCAATACTAATACAGCGCTTATCAAGCTGTTCCTGCGTTGTACAGCCCCATTTAGAATTACCTTTTTTTATTTCTTGAAGAATCCGCTGATATAAAGGCGTTTCTCGCCAACTAATCTTAGTTTCTATTCTTTTTTTAATGCTCGTATAAACATCAAGTTGCGTAAAAGCAATATAGGGTTTATCCCAATCGCCAGCAATAATTTTATTTTCATTGTCTATAATATGCAATCCCTTCTTTGTCGCGTTTTTAATATCACGAGGATCTATCCAATATAAATTTTTATCATATTTGAACACATCCACAGGGTTGCGGTATTTGACAAAACGCTTAACTTTTGCTTTAAATCCATGCCATTTACTTTTGATCAAAGCGGGAATAAACTTTTTTATCAGCAAATGTTACTCCTTTCCGCTGAATATTTAATTTTAGCAATAAGCTGTTATTTTACTGTATAATTTAAACAATTGCTGATTCAGCACTTCAGAGGAAAATTTTTGTTCTACAAACTGTCTGCCAGCTTGTCCCATTTCCGGCCAAATCTGAGGATTATCAATCAGATATTCCAGTTTTTCCGCTAATCCATCCACATCTTTTTCTTTTACCAGAAAAGCGGTTTTTCCATCAATTACTCCTTCCGGAATGCCGTTATGCAAAGTCGCTAAAACCGGTAAACCACAGGCCTGCGCTTCTTGTAAGACCAGTGCTTGCCCTTCCCGATCAAAATTCTGAGATGTTATGCTCGGCAAAATAAAAATATGCGCCTGTTCATATAGCATTGCCGCTTGATCCTGATCAACATTCCCCGCGAACCTAACTATCTGGTTTATTCCCAAAAAATTAGCTTGCGCTTCAAGATCCGAACGCAAATGCCCTTCTCCGGCAATAGTGTAATTAATATTTTTAAATTTTTTATAAACCTTGGCTAAGGCAATAAGCGCGTATTTATGCCCTTTTTTTTCAACCAGTCTGCCCACGCTAAGCAAATTCACTGTTTGATTCGGCTTCAATTCTTTTTTGGAATATTCAAATTTATCAATATTTTGTATAATAAAATTATAGTCTGTGGTTATTGTATCAAATATATCGTTTGGATATAGGCTACGTATAATGATATTGTTATCTTGGATATTTGTTAATTTTGTAAATATTTTATCG
>JAHITE010000026.1 GCA_018817585.1 Candidatus Omnitrophota bacterium | reverse complement strand
CTTCCCGCAATAGTAAATCACGCCGGGATTATTTTAGTTTATTTGAAAAAAAGATGTTGTATCGCACAACCAAAACAGAAAATCCGCAAACAACCATGGGTATGGTCAATAAAGTTTTAGCTAAATTGTCGGCAAAAGCCTTATGAAAAAGGAAATAGGCGAAACCAGCTACAAAGAAACAGCTTTCGGCATTATTCCACGGTCAAAACTGATTCCTCTGGAAATTGAAGGAACTAAAAGAGCATGGAATTTTGTTATCGATCAATTTAGTAAGAATAAGATCAATATAACACCTGCATTTATTCAGGAAGTGCATAAAATCGGCTTTGGCTGGATATTTCCCGCATTAGGCGGTAAGTTTAGAAAAATCGATGTTACTGTTTCAAAACATATTCCTCCAAAATTCTATCTTATTCCTCAGTTGATGACTGATTTCACGAAAGATCTCAAAACCAGAATAATGCATTTACCCAAAATAGATAACCCAAATTTTATCAGTGAACTAACCGCCCTTCTGGCATGGGCACATCATCGATTCTTATGGATCCATCCGTTTCAAGATTATAATGGACGAATCGGCAGGCTTTTAAACAACATTATCCTATTAAATCAAGACCTGCCTCCAATTGAATTAAAAGTAGAAACGACCTCCGGCAGAAAAAAATATGTTGAAGCTTTACAAAAAGCTGACGGTGGCGACTATAATAATTTAGAAAAATTAATTCGATCAGCAATTGAAGAATCAATAAAAGAAATTCAAAAATAATTAGAAACTGTCAACGTAAAAAGCGTTGAATGCGAGTGAGGAACGAACCTCGCCTTCAACGCTTGTTGAACAAGCCTGCTTCGACTATATTCTGCTACTTGACCTATTTGCGTTTTAGATGAATTTATTTTTGGGTAATATTATGTGGGAAACATTTATAAAAGCGGTAAGGTTTAACTGGATTTGAAAATCTATTGTTTTTGTGAGAAATAACAACAGGCATAATATTAAAAAAACACCATAAAAACCCGAAAGTAAACGTACTTCTCCTACATGGCCATCTAAAAATATTATCTTGTGCCCGGATGTTTTATGTTCATAGATTTTAGTTTTGCTTGATAATATAATCACGGCCCTCCTTGGAATATACCGATTAAAATTAATTCTCCGCCGCAGCTTCGGCAGGAATGATTTGGTTTTTTCTTTGGCTGCAAATATTCTATGTTTAAAAATAGTGTTTTATTTTTTTTAGCAAGCGCCTGAAATAGTAAATTCTTTAAAAGAAACCACCTATCCTTTTCCTTTGCGCCCATAATTCCAAAATATCTGACCTTTGTAAAACCTTGAGGCAATACATGCTGTAAGAATCTTCTCATAAATTCTAAAACATCCAGCGTACAAATTTGAATTTTTTTGGTTTCAGAATCCTCATATTCAAAGGTAACCTTTCGGTCTTCGATATTTTTGATTCTATGATTACTTATCGCCACACGATATACATATGGAGCAACATATTTAATGATTTCCTGTCCGTAACCGGCGGCTTCCGCGTGTAACACCCATTCTTTCTTCCAGACACAGGAAGGTATTTGATTGAAGAATTCAGTTTTTTGCAATTCTTCTTTGAATAATCTTTTGAACAGCAAACTTAACGGTTTTACATGCACAAGAAATTTTTTGTTCTTAATTTTAATATATTTATTTCGATCAAAAGATAATGCTGCTCCCGGCACGATATAATGAATATGCGGATGGTAAATCAAATTTCTGGCCCAGCTCTGGATTATCCCCAGAAACCCTACATCTCCTCCGATAAAACGTTTTTCTCGTGCTAAAATCTTTAAGGCTTGGGCAGATACCTTGAAAAATAGTGTGTAAAAATATTTTTGATTTGAGCGGACAATCAAACGCAGTTCTTCAGGTAATGTAAAGGTTACGAAAAAATATGGGACAGGTAAAAGTAAATCAAGTTGTTTTTTTGTCCACTGCTGAATTTTGTCTCCGCCGCATTTAGGGCAATTTCGATTGTTACAGCTGTGATAAGAATAATCCTGTGTTTTGCACTTTGTGCAGGCATAAACCTGTCCGCCTAATTGCGGCGTCCGGCATTCACAGATAGCTTTCATCGCCTTTAAGTGTGAAGGAAGCATCTTATCTTGAAACTTGAACAAATATTCTGCTCCGTATTCCTGGAATATTTCCGCCAGTTCAACCATTATTATATATCCGACATTAATTGATTAATGGTTTTTATGGCGCTTGTTTGCGCCTGACTGGTTAAGTGTGTATAGATACATGTAGTTTTGGGAGAACTATGCCCGAGATATTCCTGTATCAACCTGAGATTTATACCGGCTTCCAGTAGATGAGTCGCATATGAGTGACGCAGTGTTTGCGGGTGTACCCATTTTTTAATTCCCGTTTCTTCCACCACTTCTTTCAGCACGATCTGTACCGAATTTATCGGCATATATTCTTTATTAGTCGGACAATGAATCCCGCCTCTGCCCGGCGCTGGAAAAATAAGAACAGGATTCTTGTGGCTGAGCCAATATTTTCTTAGAATGAGTAATGTTTTTTCCGGTAACGGAACATACCGGTCTTTTCCACCTTTGCCGGATCTGACATGCACAACCATCCGGGCTGAATCTATATCGTGCACAGTTAATTTCAAACCTTCTGTGATTCTTAATCCCAATGAATACAGTGTCGATAAAATTGCGTGATACCTCGGTAGGCGGACACGGGACAATATAAGGCGTACTTCTTGAACACTTAACACATCCGGTAATTTCTTTTCTTTTTTTGGATAAATAAATTTCAGCGATCCCCATTTCCGGTGTAATACTTTTTCATAAAAATATCTGAAGGAACTGATTGCCTGCTTAAAAAACGACTCGGAATATCCTTTCACATCCTTCATGTACAGAAGGTATTCTCTTAGTTCATTTTCATTGATTGAATCCGATGTTTTGTGATAATATGTTTCTAGTTTAAACAGGTGTTTTTCGTAGCATTCAATTGTGCGTGGTGATTTGCCTCTTAAGCGCAGATCATTATAAAGTTTTTGATAAGACTGATCCATGTGGTGCCTCCTTTGTTAAGGGTTGTTAATGACTCTTCTCAAAGGATATGATAGTCTTATTTGATTTTGTTTTATATGAAAATGCCGGGCGAAGCACGGCTTAGTTCAACAAATTCATGCAGCCGACCTCGTACCTCGGCGGCTGATGATAGCGTTGGTGCGCCAAGCGAAGCTTGGTGCTTCTTATACAGTGACCTGTCAAATTAGACAGGAAGT
>JAHITE010000025.1 GCA_018817585.1 Candidatus Omnitrophota bacterium | reverse complement strand
GTCCTGGTGGAACATTCCCACCGGCACCACGGCAGGTCCAATTACACCCTTTACAAGCTCATATCCCTGTGGATGAACATGTTCATTAACTTTTCAATAAAACCGCTCCGTGTGTTTACCATGTTCGGGATTTTTGTTTCGGTTGTGTCGTTTGCCCTTGCGGTAATTTTCACATCCTTGTTCCATTTGACTTAAAAATGATTCTTTATCCGGCAAACGGGATTTAAGCGCATTATCCGCCCGCTCTTCTCCGTATTCAACAATATATCCTGTGCCTGATATAATATTACCCGCATTATCACGCTTAATATTCCTTACTCTTTCAATCATAACCCCGTCTGGACTGCTGAACATATCTGTCCAATTAAGCCCGGCATTGCTTGGGCTGGTTGGGCCAGCCTCCATTCCTTCCCAGGAAAGCATACCGCCGAAATCAGTTCCCTGCTGCAGCCTCCACGATGTTGCCACATTATGATTGGAAATAAAAATTATACTAGAACGTAATCTAGGATCTTGTTTTATTAGTTCTTTAATACGCCTATGCTGTAATTCAGCAAAATCATCAAACTTTCTGCCGCCAATTATTATAACAGCTCCTGATTTAATTATTCTTTCTCTGTCTTGTTCATTTTCCAGCATATCCACAATACGGTCACTGCATTTATACGGCACCATTCTGCGGACAAATGTAAAAAAAGGACGATTTAAAAGGTTTACCTTGTCTTTTTCTAATTCTTCCCGGGTTACATCAAGATCACCAAATGTTCCATTAAATAATTCATTAATAAAACGCTGTTTTTGGATTCCTTTAGCTATTTTAGCCGCCTGAATAAATTCATCCTTTTTTATAGGATTAGCTTCTAATTCTCTAAATAAAGCGTCCGCGGTTTCTACTTTTAATTCCCACATAAAACTAGCGATCACCCGCTTTAATGGTTCACCTTGCCAGCGGTCAACATCAGACCCTTCACTATTACCGAATAAATCATCTTCTCTTATTTTGTATGAAAAGTTCTTGTATAAATCCGGATGATCACTCATTATTTGGGTATGCGCCGTAGAACATCCGGAAATAATCTGATGTGTTTCCCCAACCAAAAGCCGGACATCCAGTTTTTGACCTTGTTTCATCAACTGAAACTCATCACTAATTTTTAAGTCTGGAAACTTCCAGGTAGGAAATGTCCCCATGCCGTCAGGCACAATAGTATGATTATAATGATGATATACAATATCAAACTCTGATAATTTATTAAATATTTTTTTATATTGTCCGCGTTTTTCTTCAGGATAACGTTCGAGATGCTGATCCATTATTTCCGGGCTGGCTAAAGCCGTACTGGTTTCACTATCAGTAATAATAATCTTTTTACCAATCTTGCCTTTACTGGCAAGATATTCCATATAGCGGACTAATACTTCCCGATAAACAAAAGTCTGAACCGCTCTAAATTCATCATCTGAAGTCCCGGGATATGCTTCGTGAAAAATTTCCGGACAATACATCCAATATTCATGCAGTCTGGAATATGGGTCGCCATAAACAGTTACATTAACATTTTCAAACCCATTCATATTAACAGGAATATTGTAAGTTACAACTTCATCCATTTGCTCAAGGGCAAGATTTACTAATTCACTTTCCCCTTGTATCCGATTATGAAGATTATTTTTAATTTCCTTAACCTTCCTAATTTTTTCCGCAATCGGATCAAGTTTTTTATCTCTTACTAAATCTCCTTCTCCTTTAATAGTCTTCGCGTAAAATACACCCATCACATGCAGCCTGCTTTTTGTTTTTTTCGGTCCCCAGAATTTTTCTAAATCATTGTAAAAACCGCGCACCCAATCCGGTTTAAAACTTCCTAATCCGCCAGCCATTTGCAATTTTGCTAATTGCCCAGTCGCGTAAACAGCCTGCTGTTCATCAAGCTGATATTCTTCCATAAGCTGGTGTTTAAAGTTTAATAAAAATTTATTTGACAGCTCATATTCCATTTGCAGAAAAAATATATCTCTTCCGTCTAACTCATCAACAGATCTTTTCAATGCCTCTTGCTTAAAAGCTTCAGCCCATTCCCGGTCTACTCCTAATCCCTTGGTCTCTTCCATTCTATCTTGCGCCCGGATTATTCTAGAAACAGCCTGTTCAAGCTCAGGGTTACTTAAAACCAGATTAATAACTTGTTCTGAAGTATGCTGTAAAAATAAAGCGTTTAGCTGATTGATTTTTTCAATTAATTCATAGTCAGCATGTTCCGGCAAACTAAAAACAGTAGATTCATTCTGCGCGATAATCGTAGAATTTATAAAGTCATGCAATCCCTGATTATTAAGCATTATTTTGGGAGATAATGTCTGAGACGCTACCCAAGCGTTACCCTGAGAAAAAATATCAGCGTATATGCTGTTTACAGGAAGGAGAAATAAAACCTGAATTATAATGTAACTAATTGTCTTACAGGAAGTTATATTGCACAAATTGCTAAGTCTCATATAAGTTATCCTCCTTCATTTTTAAAAGATGATAAAGTATACCATGCATTTCTAGAATTTGCCATCTTTTAAAAACTTTTCAAAAACCTGTTTTTTAAATAAAATTGACAAAACAAACACATTATGCTATATTTACATTTACACATTTACAAGTTACTACTCAAACAAAAATGTAAGTTTTGATTGCTTAAATTAAAATGGAGGATTTTAAAGTGTCTAAATTTTGTGAAATATGCGGAAAAGGCCCGGTCGCAGGCAGATCAATTACCCAAAGAGGTATGGCCAAGAAAAAAGGCGGAGTTGGCAGAAAAACCACGGGAATTACAAAACGGGTTTTCCGGCCTAATCTGCAGAATATAAAGATCACAAACAAAGGAACAAATTCAACTGCCAAGGTTTGTACTTCTTGCATTCGTTCGGGAAAAATTACAAAAGCTTCTTAAGCTTTTGGCTTAAATATCTAATAGATTACGCGCCTGTGACTTACCGCAGGCGCGTTTTATATCTTCATAATCAATAATTATCAGATCCGGTCTTTTTTCCTTTAATCTTTTTATCGCGAACAATTCTTCAGCTTTATTACTTTTTGTTCTAAAACCAATGTATTTAAATTCTGTCTGACACTGCGGACATTGTTTTGACTGCAAAAAGTTAATCCCTAAGTGCTGGCAATTCTCACAGTTCGCGCTTAGTTCTCCGGCTAAAAGTAATTGCTTTTTCACTTGTTCACTGTCAAAACACTGCCATACCCGAATCAAAGACTGCTTCATTTTTCAACCTTTCTTAATTATAAAATAGCGCGCACAATATACACTATCCAGTAAGCCACCAGTTTTTTTTCTTTTGCGGAGTTACATCTTTTATCATTAATCCAGTAGCTGTCATATATACATTATACCTTGCATCCGGAACATATTGAACAAAAGCGCTATTGCCGTAAACCGCGTCAATAAATGGAAAACATTTCTGATATTTATAAAAAAACATCCAAAGCCGGTCCGGTTTATCAGCAATATTATATACCAGACGCGGCAAAGCTTTTTCTTTTTCAATATCAAGATAACGGCCGGAGAGTCTTTCCAATTTATAATACCGCTGCATCCCAAAGAATCCCAGCAAAGGTTTCCATTTAATAATCCTGCTTTCTATCACCCATTCATCAGCATTAAAATTAAATGTTTGTTTTTTCGCGCTTTGATTATTGTTAAAAAATTCTATGTTTAAAACCAACTGATTAGATTGAGTTGCTTTATCACAGACAACTATTGCCACTAATTCTCTTTCCAGCAAGAGTTTATATGAATTAAGATAAAACTTTGACAACAGCAAAGTAAATATACTAAAGAGCATCCCCACAGTTAACACCGCAAGCAAAGCATTTCTCAAACTAAATATTTTAAAACTTTGACTTTTCTTTTCCATATCCATCCTAATGTAAAACAAAGTTAAGCGAACCGCCAACTAAAACTGTAATCCCCAGCATGATCATTGCTGCCTGGCTTAGCCGTTTCAGTCCCAGTTCTTTTAAAAAGATCGCGAAAGTTGCTATGCAGGGAAAGGAAATACACAAAACAATGCAGGCAATTACCAATTGCTTAAGGCTTAAGCCCAGAGGAATCAGCATCCCGGCAGCAATATCTTTGCGTAATAAACCAATAATAAGTACCCATACCGCCTCCTTGGGCAAGCCAAAAACAAAACTTAATAATGGACCAAACAAGCCCGAAACAAACTCAAACAGCTTAATCTGCTGCAATAAATTAATAACCAGGACACTGGCTAAAACAACTGGCATAGCCTCAATAAGAAAACCTCTGATTCTTAAGACTATTTTTTGCCTTAACAGTCTTGCCGAAGGCAAACGATATGAAGGGATTTCAATAAAAAGTTCCGGACTGTATCCTTTGAGAAAATAATTCATTGCCGTTCCAATAAACAGCCAAACAATAAATAATACCGCGTATACAAATAAAACATATTTACCGCCATATCCGCCCAAAATTCCCACAATCATTGCCTGCAAAGCAGCGCAAGGCACGCCGATGGAAATCAAGGTAGAGGCAATAAATCGTTCTCTTTTGCTTTCCAATACTCGAGTGGCCATTATCCCCGGCACATTACAACCAAAACCCAGAAGTACTGGAATTATCGCAAATCCATGCAGCCCTAGTCTATGCATAATATTATCCAGTAATAATGCTAAGCGGGGAATATATCCGCTATCTTCTAAAAAACTAAGTAATAAGTAAAAAGAAAACACATACGGTAATACCATAACTAATTCAACATAAGGAGCTGTGGTTAAAAGGCCCATTGACTGCTGAAAATCAATTTGTCCTTCAAAAAGCTTACCAATTAAAATATTATGTAAAAACCCATTACCTCCCAACTTCGCGCTCAACTGTCCCAGTAATGGCTGATAAACAGAATTGAACAAGGGAGCCATTACATGGTTTATTAATCCTTCACCAATAAACCGAACGATCTTAAAACAGACAAAAATAACTCCCATAGCAATAACTGTTCCCCACCAATGATTAACTGACGCATCTTCCAGAATTTCCCAAAAAGTATGATGTCGGTGTGTTAACTGCTGGACACTATCAATAATTATTCCAATATGTTCCCAACGCTGCTGATGAGTCCGGGATTTTACATTTCCCGAAGTTGCTTGCCCTAAAGCCTGTTTTAATTCTCTAATCCCCAAACCAGTAACTCCGCTAGTGGGAATAACTTTTACCTTTAATAACTTTTCCAACTCTTGGTCATTGATCGTAATCCCATTATGCTTTAATTCATCCTGCATATTCAAAGCAATTATCATCGGATGATTTGTTTCCAATAGCTCCATGGTTAAATATAAGTTACGTTCAAGATTAGTGGCATCAAGCACATTAATAATCATATCCGCGTCTTCCAACATCTTTATCGCCACTTCCTCTGCCGGAACCGACGGTTCAAGACTATATGTTCCCGGAACATCAATAACTTCCACAAAATCATTGCCCACAGCCATTTTGCCTTCAAGAAATTCTACTGTTGTCCCGGGATAATTTGAAACCACAACCCGCACACCAGTAAGCCGGGAAAATAATACGCTTTTGCCTACATTCGGATTACCAATCAAAGCGATTTTTTTCATTTTTCGCTTAAGTTTATCCATATTTTTGCAGCCATCCCATGCCCCAGAGCAATAACCGTACGCCCTGACTTAATAGCAACCGGCCCTTTCATAACAAAAGAACTTAATTTTGTAATAGTTTTTTCCATTCTAACACCCATAACTGCTAGCCGCTTTTCCAAAACAGTCCCGCCATCAATATGCGCGATGATCCCTTTTTCACCTGTCTTCATTTTCGTTAAATTAACTTTTCGCATATTATCCTATTAATCTTGTTTGTCTTTAGCCAAAACACTCAAACTTTGCTTAGCGGCTTTAACACAATCACAACAAGAGCCAAACAACTGCATTTTATGTCTTTTTAACACAAATTTATGGGCTTTGGCTAATTGTCTTTGCAATTCTTCTATCTGAGTATCGATAACTTCAATAAATTTACCGCAATTAACGCAAATCAAATGATCATGATGTTCTTGTCCATATTTATGCTCAAACCGGCTGATGCCGTCTCCCAAATCAATTTTTTCTGCTATCCCAGCCTTGCAGATAAGATTCATCGCCCGGTAAACAGTCGCATAGCCTATATGCGAATATTTGTTGCGGACAAGTTCATATATTTGGGCAATGCTTAAATGTCTTTCCATATTTAGAAAAACATCAAGAATTTTATCTCTTTGCGCGCTATAGCGGATCTTATTATTCTGAAGATATTGTTTGTAAAATTGTTTTATTGAATTCATTAAAATTTTAGCCTAACCTCGCGGTAAATAAGTGAAAATGATTATCAGTTTCATTATTAAGTATAGCACTTTACTCTAAATTGTCAATTAATTTTGCTGGTTTAAATAGCTTTGCATAAATCTAACCCACTGGCAGGAAAGAGAAGATATGATCTTAGTATATTTTTTCGATTTCAATACCGCTAAAGTAAAATTTTAAGATATCTTGATAATTAAAGCCCTGGTCTGCCATGGAAGCAGCTCCTACCTGACACATGCCCACTCCATGCCCCCAGCCTCCTCCATAGAAAATATATTCTACAGGCTTATTTTTTTTATTTAATTTAACATTTAGATTAAACATCCCGCTGCGTAAATTGCCCAATAGATTACGGATATTCAGTTCTTTTTCAATAATAAAATTACCTTTACTGCCAATAATTTTAATTTTATGCACATGCGAAGAAGGGTTTCGCTCTAGAATATTAATTTCCAGAAGCTTGCCAATATTGATTTTTTTATTTATCAAGGCCTCTAACTGCGCGTGCGAATAATCCCGCATCCAGCGGAAATTACTTCTCCGAGAAAACTTTTCATTATTGCAAAAAACCGGGATTTTATACGACCAAAGCCAATCTTCCAGTTCTAGGGGAGCCAGCGGGAAAAGAAATCCTGTTGGCTCTAAGACATCCTGCTTTTGCAGCCAATAATCAATTACTGTTCGGTCACCAAAGATATTCCCTTGAGTATGACCACCGCAACTATTAGAATAAACCGCGTCTATGGGTTTACCCTGATACATTGCCACAGTTCCGCTTGTTTCATCAACCGCGTTATTTGTTTTTTTTGTTTCAACCTTCGCCCCAATATATGATTGGCAATGAACTTCTGAACAGAAATCAAAACCTTGAGCCTTATGCCTGCCCATTTTCCGATAAGCTTCGCTTCTTGCTGCTATGGCTTGGGCTTTAAGCGCCTCTATCGGCCAATCCGGAGGCATTTCACTGGGCAGTACGCCATAAAGATATTCCTCCATATTTATAATATTTATCAGCCTCAGATCATGGGCATCATTCAAGCCGATTTCTAATTTACCACGATAAATCCGATCAGTTTTACTAGCCCAGTAATTTCCCGAACCAGCCTCCACGTCAAAAACAAGGATTGTTGCTTTCGGGTTGTCATAATCAATTATAATTTTTTGCTTAAAAGCAGCGATCTTAATCTCATCCTTAAAAAGATCAATAAAATCATTAGCAGCTTTAACCGTGTACAGAGTATCTTTTTGTCCAATGTAATTTTGGCCGCTCTCATCAATGTTTTTTATTGTAAAATTAACCGCTGTCTTAAAGCGTAAACTTTTAACCTCCCCCAGCTGAACTCTCACAATCGGAGCAGCCGGAACCTGCTTCGCGCTTACCAATTCAGCCAGACTCTTTGCCATCCGATCATCCTGCCTTTGCCCAAGTTTCTGACTGAAGACACTCCCAGCACGTTTATAAATAAGCTCTATCTGTTTTTGGATATCTTTATTCTCCGGATCAGCAGCCAAAGCCTTTTTATACAATGCCAATGCCTGTTCATAATCATCCTGATAAAAATACATCAATCCTAATTGCGCGTTTATTTCGTTAATACTTGGTTCAAGTTCTTTTGCCCGATCAAACTCTTGCCTGGCTTTTTGCCAGTTATTCTTATTTTTATAAATTATTCCGGCATTAAAATGCGCTAATGCTAATTCCGGATCAAGCGCTATGGCCTGCTCATATGCCCAAACCGCGTTATCCTGATCATTTTTATCTTCATAAGCTTTAGCCATCCAAAAATAGATCATACTATTTTTGCTGCCCAGCTTTAGGGATTTAACTAAAGCCGTAATCGCATGATCCGGCTGGGAATTTAAGCAATAAATTTCTCCTAAATTTTTGTAAATAATCTTATCCGGAGATATGGTTAATAGTCTTTTATAAACATTGATTGCTTGGGAATAACTGCCTGTATCCTTATAAAGAATTGCTAGGTTTAAAAGCGCCTGTTTGGAATCAGGAAATAATCTGCTTGCTTTCTCATATTCAGCAATTGCCTGCTCAGATAAGCCCTGATTAAAAAAAATCCGCCCTTTGTACAAATTCTCCATATAATCATCTTCACTACCAGCAAAACAAGGAAAATGCACAGCTATAATAAAACTGAGCGCTAATAGCGTGAAAAGTTTTTTAGAACTTAACCTGAACATATTGTGGAAATATCTTTCATTTTAAGGTGTATTTCTCGAAAAATTCCGTATTATTCTTTCCGAAAAATACAAAGGATAGAGTTTAGTTTTTCTTCTTTATCTTTAATCGCAAACATTTTAAGGCTAACAGTTGCCTTTGCCTTTAAAATCGGGAGAAATAATTCCATGTCCGCAGCGATAGTATTTGCTCTGCGTCCGATAATCTCCTGATACATTTTATTAAACTGTTCATTTGTCTCCAGTTTTACCACTGAATCAATGCTCAGTTCATCCTGATTTATGCCAAACATATCCTGGGCCGCTTTATTAATCTTTATTTTAGAAGTTATAATATCCAAAAGCATAACTCCATTTTGAATATTTCTGTTTAAAGTAGTGATCATTCTGTTTAAATAATCTATTCTCTGCTCTCTTAATACATCATATTCATTTATCCTGTCTAATGCCGCATTGAATCTTTTCGCTAAAAAAGATATTTCATCATCTCCGTCCATTGATATTCCGGTGTGAAAATTGTTCTCTAAAATATGGGTTATCGCTAATTCCATTTTTTTTCGGAATAAAATAAACCTATTTAACAGAAATAAAGCTCCGACAATTCCTATTCCGCAAAGCACTACAATGCTGTCCCGATAACAAGTTGGCAGATTATAACTGCCCAGATACCAAATCGCCGCAAAAACAGCAATTATCAGACTAAATATAATATTGAGTTTTCTTTTCATAATAAATCCCGATCAATGTTTTGAGAGAAGATTAATGCTTTCCTGTTTTCCAACTACAATCAGGCAATCGCCTTCTTCTAATATGTCTTCTGCTTGCGGCAGGTCATTCATTTCATCATTTAAAATTCTTTGTCCGCGCTCATCAATAGCCGCGATCTGTTTTTTAATCGCG
>JAHITE010000024.1 GCA_018817585.1 Candidatus Omnitrophota bacterium | reverse complement strand
ATTCGCCATTGGCAATAGCCCTTTTAACTAATCCATAACGCCTATCAGGGCTTCCCTGACAAAGATTTAACAGCATATCATCTGTTACGATATCCCGCGGCATTGACTCTCTAATTTGTTCAATAATATCTAGCATATTTTACTCAATACTGTCACTTAATGACAGTTTCTATTAAAAATATAGCACATTTCCCTTAATTTGTCAAATCGCATAGTCGATGGCTAATGGTTATGAGTTATCTGTATTCTGTCATCTATTTTCAGCCATCCATCTGTGAGCCATAAGCTATCAGCCATTAGCCAAGCATGCTTTTCCTGCTTTCTCATCCTTCGTTTTTCTGTTTTCTCGTCCCTCGTCCCAGCGAAGCGCTCGTCCATCGTCCTTCGGACTCTAATCAACAGCAATCCCTTTGCTCAGATTTCTTGGTTTATCCACATTACAGCCGCGCTTTAAAGCAATATAATAAGCTAAGAGCTGTAAAGGAATCGCCACTAATAATGGTGAGAATATTTCCTGCACCTCAGGAATATAAATCACATCATCAGCGTATTTTTTAATCTGTTCATCGCCTTCGGTCGCGATCGCGATTACCTTGCCTTTTCTCGCTTTTATTTCCTGGATATTAGACATCATTTTATCATACGTCACGCTTTTTGGCACAATGCAGACTGTTACCATATTCTCCGTGACCAGCGCGATCGGACCATGCTTTAATTCTCCGGCCGGATAAGCCGAACTATGAATATATGATACTTCTTTTAATTTTAAAGATCCCTCCAAGGCACTGGCATAATTTATCCCTCTGCCGAGAAAATAAAAATCCCTGAATTCATGATATTTATCAGCGCATCTGGCAATATAATTTTCCACATCAAATACCCGGCTCATTAATGACGGAATATACGTCAGATCTTTAATCAAACTATTTTTAAGTTCTGGTTTAATATTTTTCTTTAGCGCGCCTAAGAATATGCTGATCAGATATAGCGAAAACAGCTGGGCAGTGAATGCTTTAGTTGATGCTACTCCGATTTCCGGACCAGCATGAATATAAAATACAGAATCAGATTCCCGGGCAATGCTCGAACCCACAACATTACATAGTGAAAAAGTATTTAAGCCTCTTTGCTTAGCTTTTTTAAGGGCAACTAAAGTATCCGCGGTTTCTCCGGATTGAGTGATTGAGATAACTAAACTGCCCTGCTCAGCAATAAAATGCTTATATCTGAATTCACTGGATATTTCCACATCAGTATGTAGATTAGTAAAATACTCAAAAATTATTTCTCCGATCATCGCCGCGTGATAAGATGTGCCGCAAGCCTGGATAATTAATTGATGCGCTGCTAAAATCTGGCTTTTGATTTTAATTAATTCATCGATTTTCAGATCAAGGTTTTTAAAATCAAGTTTTTCATTTAAGATTTTTTTAACCATCTGCGGCTGCTCATGAATTTCCTTTAGCATAAAATGGGCATAACCTTTTTTCTGGGCAGCGGTGACATCCCAATCTATTTCCGTAATATTATAATTAACTGAACTGCCGTTAATATTGGATATTTTAAATCCCTGGTCATCAATTACCGCAACCTGAAAATCCTCGAGAAACACGATTTTCCGGGTATAGGGAATAATTGCCGAAGTATCTGAGGCAATAAATGTCTCATTATCGCCAACCCCTAAAATCAAAGGCGATCCGCAGCGGGCGGCGACAATTTTATTTGGTTCTTTTTTGCTGACCGCGGCTATCGCGTATGTGCCTTTAATATCCATTAAAGCGCAGAGTACGGCTTGTTCTAAAATTTGCGCTCCGTTATCTAAATATTGCTCGATCAAATGAGCAATAACTTCGGAATCAGTTTCTGATTTAAATTTATGGCCTTTGCCTATGAGTTTTTCTTTCAGCTGCTCATAATTTTCAATAATTCCATTATGCACAATCGCGACCTGATCTCTGCGACCGGTATGCGGATGAGCATTAATTTTTGACGGCTCGCCATGCGTTGCCCAGCGGGTGTGGCCAATGCCTAAACTGCCTTTAACCGGAAACTCCTGGATAGTATTAATCAAATTCTGGAGATCTCCGACTTCCCGGCAAAGATACAGATCTTTTCCATCTAAAGTCGCCAGTCCCGCGGAATCATAACCTCTGTATTCTAAACGCTGCAAACTTTCAATAATTATCTTGCTGGCATTTTTTTTGCCGATATATCCAATTATTCCGCACATATTAACCTCATTATTTACAATATCTACCTGATTGTTTTTTTCTAGATATTAGCTATTATTTAAATATTCCGATTATAGTAAAAGTAAATACCAGTTCCGAATAAAAGCGCCATGAACATTACGACAAAAAGCCATCTTATCCTGAATTTATTTTTTCTTAGTTTTATATCCTCGATTGTCAGGATCAGGGCAATCGCCCCTAATACCGGCTTTCCCAAAAACGCCTGGATTTCCTTAGTATTTTTAAAGGAAGTATCCAAATACTCAAAGCCCATTACCACTCCGACAGCAGTGATTAAACTAATAATAAGCGCGGCAAAAATTATCTTGTTCATTGTCGGACTAACTGGATTCAAAGGTAAACGCGCTTTTTCAATGATTTCAAACGCGGTTTTTCCTTTTGAATCTTCTAATCTTTTTGTAATATTTGCTGTTTCTAAACGAGCCAGCAATGTTTCATAAAGATGTTCATTTACTCGATTATCCCGGGCCAAGCTGGCTAATTCCTGTTCTGGCAAAGCTTTTGACTCATATTGATCATTTAATGCTTCTACCTGCGAAAGTTCTTCTTTGAATTTATCAATCTCAAAATCCAGATTTCTCATTTGCCGCTCTAAGTCCTGATATATTGGGTTCAGGGTCCGCGTTTCAATTGCCTGCGGATTTTTCATTGATTGCGCTAATTGCTCCTTGATTTTACTTATATCAGCTTTTATCTGCCTTACTCTCGGATGACTATCAGTCGCGTCAACCATTAAATTAGTTAATTCCACTTCCAGTTCTATTAACCGCATTTTAAATTCCGCTACCAAAGGATTTTCCCTTTGTTCGATTTGCGACACTATTTCTTTAGGCTGTAAAGCCAGCTGTTCAGTTATCATTTTTTTTCGCTGCCGCGCGTCTTTAAGCTCTTTCAGCAATCTAAACCGGCTTAAAACCCTTTCCGATTCATCGAGTTTATATTGATAAACTTCCAGCTGCTTAGCAATAAACTCTGTGGCGTGATCAGCTTTATCATTTTGCACAGATATATTTTTTTTAATAAACAAATCGCTGATCCGATCCGCGATTACTTTTACCTCATAGGGATTTATCCCTTTATATGTGATCTGGATAATATCCTGTGAAACAATATCCACCTGGATTTGCTTGCGCATATTGATAATCAGCTTTTCATATTCAAACTGAGAATGCGCACTCTTTTCCAGATTTAAATCACTTACGATCGAAGAAAGATTTGACCAAGTAAGGATCTCCTCCTCTATGGATCTTAATCTTTCATACACCGTTGATGAAATCGCCAGATCCCCAATCAAAGGGTTTAAAATTCTTTCATCATTTGTTTTTATCAAAGTGCTGGCTGAATAAATTTTCGGCAAAAAATTACTAATATTAAAAACAAGCAAAGGCATTATAAACAAAATCGCGAAAAATACCTCTCTGCGCCTAAAAAATATCCGCAAATACTGCAAGATATTAGCATTCGAATGCTCTATCATAATTTTCTCGCTTAAGTTATAAATCTATACGCGCTAAATCCGCGATAATTAATCTTATTTTAAAACTTAAACATAGCGATAAATCGCCTCAGGAATCGGATATTCAATATGGGTTAAAACATAACCTAAGAGCTTGGCTTTCGACTGCTCTAATAAATCAGTGGAATGTTTGACAATTCCCCTCTGGGTTTTTCCCGCGCGGATAACCATGATCACCCCATCCGCCTGAGCGCAGACAATCCCGCTGTCCGCTACCGCGATTACCGGCGGTGTGTCTAAAATAATATAATCAAAATTTTTCTTTATTTTTTCCAGTAACGCTTCCATGCGGTTTGATCCCAGCAGTTCCGCTGGATCATTAGCGATTTTCCCTCTGGGCAT
>JAHITE010000023.1 GCA_018817585.1 Candidatus Omnitrophota bacterium | reverse complement strand
TTTTCCCAAAGAAAAGTAAGCTAATTAAAATAGCGTAATTTGTTTAGTTATTTAATTAAAAATAGGAGCGTAAATATGTATAAGATCGCGGTTATGCCAGGAGATGGAACCGGTCCGGAAGTTGTAAAAGAAGGATTAAAAGTGCTTGCCCATGTTAGTAAAAAATTTGGATTTAAATATACAACTAAAAATTTTGATTGCGGCGGTGAGCGCTATTTAAAAACCGGACAGACAATCACTGATCAAGAAATAGCGGACCTCAAGACTTTTGACGCGATATATTTGGGCGCGATCGGTCATCCGGATGTAAAGCCGGGAATTCTGGAACAAGGGATTTTGTTGAAAACCAGATTTGCTTTGGATCAATATATTAATTTAAGACCAGTAAAACTTTACAATCAAGCATTTTGTCCGTTAAAAGATAAAACTCCGGAAGATGTTGATTTTGTAGTTGTCCGGGAAAATTCCGAAGGCCTTTATAAAGGAATGGGTGAATTTCAGAATAAAGGCACTGCTGATGAAGTGGCTATTCAGATCTCATATAATACGCGTAAAGGCGTAGAGCGCTGCATTCGCTATGCTTTTGAATATACGAAAAAACGGAATAAGCGCAAGAATCTGACGCTTTGCGGGAAAACAAATGTTTTAACTTTTGCCTGGGATCTTTGGAAAAGAACTTTTGATGAAGTTGCCAAAGAATATCCAGATGTGACCACAGACTACGCGCATGTTGACGCGACTACAATGTGGTTTGTGAAAAATCCCGAATGGTTTGATGTTATTGTTACGGATAATATGTTTGGTGATATTATTACTGATTTGGGGGCAATGGTTCAAGGCGGAATGGGGATTGCCGCGGGCGGGAATCTTAATCCGCAGGGAGTATCGATGTATGAACCAATTGGCGGTTCAGCTCCGAAATATACTGGTAAGAATGTAATTAATCCATTGGCCGCGATTTGTTCAGTGGGTATGCTGTTGGAAATATCTTTAAATGAGGTAAAAGCAGCTAAGGCGATTGAAGACGCGGTAATAAAAATTGTGCGGAATGATTTGAAAAGTTTAAGTGCCGGAAAAATGGGTTACTCTACTACTGAGATCGGTGATCTGGTTGTGAAAAATATATAGGGATACGTATAGAGTAAAAAACTAGACGAGGAATAAACAACAGAATTAAAAATAATTATTTAAAAAAAGGTTTAAATTTAAAATGAAAAAAAACAACAAGAAGAAATATAATGTAGCGGTTGTCGGGGTTGGCGCGGTTGGCGCGGAAATGCTCAGAGTATTAAAGCAGCATAATTTCCCGGTTGGCACACTTAAAGTGCTCGCCCGCAGCGCGCGAAAAATTAAGGTTGATGGACAAGAGTATAATGTTGAAGAAATATCAGATAAATCATTTGAAGGCATGGACTTCGCGCTTTTTGCCGGAACCGAAGGCGCTAAAGGCGCGGCAGTAACATATGCTTCTGTTGCGGTAAAAAGCGGGGCAGTAGTTATTGATAATGGCGCTGATTTTAGAATGGAAAAAGATGTGCCTTTAATTGTTCCGGAGGTCAATGCCGCTGAGGCTAAAAAACACAAAGGAATAATTGCTAATCCAAATTGTTCAACCATTCAGATGGTCGCGGCGATTGCTCCGATTTATAAAACAGTAGGAATAAAAAGAATTATTGTTTCAACTTATCAGGCAGCCAGCGGAGCTGGTAAAAGTGCTTTAAAACAGCTTTGGGATGAAACTGCTAAAATGCATTCAGCAAAAAACCTCGATGATGCTGTGCTTAATCCTATGTTAAGCGATAAAGATTTTAAGCCAGACGCATTTTCTAATCAGTTGGCCTTTAATCTATTGGCTCAGATCGGCGGATTTGCGGATGATGATTATACTTCTGAAGAATGGAAAATGGTTCATGAGACACATAAGATTCTTAAAGATAAAAAAATAAAAATTTCCGCGACTTGTATCAGAGTGCCGGTGCTTAATTCTCACAGTGAATCAGTTTATCTGGAAACCAGTAAGCCGATAACGCCCGCCGCGGTTAAAAAATTATTAGCAAAAGCCAAAGGGGTTGTCGTGGTTGATGATCCGAAAAAAGGGCTTTATCCTATGCCAGGCAAAGCCTCAGGCACGGATCAGGTATATGTGGGACGCATTCGGCGTGATCCGTTTGTCAAGAATGGTTTATGGCTTTGGATTGTCAGCGATAACTTAAGAAAAGGCGCGGCTGCCAATGCTGTGCAAATCGCGGAGTGTCTGATCTAGAAATTATTTGTTTTTAAATTTCAAGTGAGCAAATTTACAAAATCAGGAAAATCTAAAACTTGAAAAATATTCTTATAAAAGTAGAATATGACGGAACTGGGTATAAAGGCTGGCAGATACAGAATTTTAAATCTGCCGGTAATCGCCCGGTTCAAGTCGCGACTATTCAGCAGTCAATAGAATCAGCATTGTCGAAAATTCTTCAAAAAAAAATATCAATTATCGGCTCA